>NZ_JAESMB010000032.1:0-1005 GCF_017892945.1 Staphylococcus sp. GDX8P114P-2
TGAGTATAACATATACGGTATAGGGGTATATACCATTTGACTTTTTTATTTTGTAGTGTACAGTGTTATTTTACTTGCTATATGAGAATGTTTTAACTTTATAAATAAGAAAGAGAAGTACAACTAATATTAGTTGTACTTCTCTTTCTTATTTATAAAACAATTTGAATAATTGCAATAATAATTAAAATACTGATAATCCACTTTTGTACAAAACTAGGGACCTTTTTACCTAATTTTAAACCTAACGGAGCGAAAATAATACTCCCTATTATTAAAAATAACGCATCTTCTAAAGGAATGTAACCTTGTATAAGTTTAATGATAAAGGCGCCAATTGAAGATATAAAAGCAATTACTATACTATTAGCAACTACCGTATTCATTGGTAATTTGAATAAAACTAGCAATATAGGAATAATAATAAAAGCGCCGCCTGCTCCAACTATACCTGAAATGATACCAACGAAAAGACCAACCATAACTAATAATGGTTTGTTAAAGGAAGACTGATTTAAATTCGGTTTTACGTTAATAAACATTAAAATTAATGCGAGTAAAGCAATGATAATATATATCGTATTTACAAATGCAGCATTAAATAAATTTGCTAGGAGTGCGCCTAACATGCTCCCTGTAATCATACCTCCACTCATATAAATAACTAATGGTGGGGAGAATTCTGTTTTTTTTCGCGCTTTTAATGACCCACTTAAAGTACTGAAAAAGACTTGACTGGAAGTAAGTCCTGATGCGATGTATGCACTGTATGCAGGAACGCCAAATAGTGGTGGTAATAATAAAATGGCTGGATAAATAATGATAGCACCACCTATACCTACTAGGCCCGAAATAAAGCCCCCGAACACCCCAATAAGTAACATCATAATAATAGTTGAAATATCCATTATTTACTTTTTACCAATAAGTTAACGGCTTCATTAATCAATTCTTCAGAATTTTCACCATTATCCTCTGCTGCTTTTACACATTCTATTAAATTTT
>NZ_JAESMB010000033.1:0-2138 GCF_017892945.1 Staphylococcus sp. GDX8P114P-2
AATATGGTGATACAACAGAAAAAAATTTAAGAAAGCAATACAAGAATTAAAACAAAAACAATATAAAGTCTAATTAAAATTTATAAATGAAAGAAGTGTCTATTTTATGGAAGCTATTAAAAATACGAACTATTTAAATGAGGAAGAGCGTCTTGATTTTTATGAGTCATTGTTTAACGCACTAGCAGACAAAGTTAGACTTAAAATAATAAATGAAATCAGTAACAGTAAAAGTAAAAGTCTATGTGTATGCGATTTAGAAGAAAAATTAAACTTAAAACAATCTAAAATATCTTATCATTTAAAAAAGTTAGTGAATGCTAATATCTTGAATGTTGAAAAGCACGGAACTTGGAATCACTATAAAATCAATGAAAAACAAATACAAGTTGTTTTGACAGAAGATACTTGTTGTAAAATTTTATAAGAGTTATTTTTAGTAAGCTATAAACCAAATTCAGTCAATTTACACTTCGAAATATATGATTACGAGTTAAACTAGTGACTTTTACTTTAATTGATACATCTTCTTCTTAGATAGATTATTAGAATTTCTTAAAAACAGATAAGCCCCNNGAGGGGCTTATCTGTTTTTAAATAACATTAGCAAGTTATATGTTAAAGAGCTTGTAGCTTTAGAAAATACAATCTTACCATTATTTTAACAGCTGCTCGTTGTGTTGCTACAGCTTGATTCTTCTTTAGCGTCTTGTAAATTTACACTACAAACACCTGTTTCAGGTAAATCAAGTTCTACTCGCTTAGAGGCTTCTATATCTCCTGCAAGATAGGCTGTTATTGAACGTACTTGTTCATATCCTGTTGCCATTAAGAATGTGGGAGCACGACCGTAACTCTTCATACCTACAATATAAAGACCTTGTTCTGGCTGGCGTAGAATTTCTTCACCATGTGCGCGAACGGTACCACAACTGTGTTCGTTTGGATCGATGAGTGGTGCTAGTGCTGCGATACTTTCCGTCGCTGGGTCAATGGATAATCGAAGTTCTTGTTCAATTGAAAAGTCCGGACGATTTCCAGCATTGACAATCAACTCGTCAATCTCTTTAATAATTGTCATTTCGCCTTCATAACGTCCTGCTAACTCCATTTGTCCATTCATTGATTTGACTTGCATCGTGTAGAACGGTGTATATACTTGTACTTTACCTGAATCGACCAATGAATGTATTTTCGAGCCAAGCGCCCCACGTGCTTCAAGTGCATCTTTTTCTTCGCCACCGTAGGCATCTTCTACATTTTTTTTACGTAGAATCCAAATCAATTTGGTTTCCGGAAATTCTTTTTGTAAATCGGCCAGTTCTAACAATGTATTAATAGCAGAGTGCCCACCACCAACCACTGCGACTGTTTTATCGGCATAGCGTTTCACACTTTTCGTTATATCTGGAATACCGTATTCAATGTGATTTTCGCATTGTTTTTCGGAATTCAACCAAACACCATTTGAAGTAGAAGGATTTGGGTTCCCCCATGTACCCGTTGCATCAATAATTGCACGTGCTTCTACTATTTCAATTTCATGATTTCTTTCAACATAAATTTCAAAAGGCTGCTTTTCACGATGTAATGATTTCATTTTATCGTTTTGTTGACGTGAAATTGAAATAACTTTTGAGTTGTATCGAATGGCTTCTTTTAAGACAGGTAATGTACTTAAAGGTACTAAATATTGATCCACCAACTCTTTTCCTGTCGGTAAAATATTATCCTGTGGTGATTCCCAATCCGTTTCTTCAAGTAGTTGACGTGCTGCTTTATCAATATCGTATTGCCAAGGGCTGAATAGTTGAACGTGTTGCCACTTAAGAATATTATGTCCTACATTTTCACCTGATTCAAAGACGATGAAAGGCACTTTTTGTATGGTTAAATGTGCTGCCGCCGCAAGTCCAACTGGACCAGCTCCAATAATCGCTACTGGCAAATCTAAATTGAACTGCATTTGTTCTTCTTTTTCTACTGTCACTTCAGGTGATGAAGAGCAAGTTGTTTCTTCCTGACTACAATTTGACAATGCTTTTGTAGTGAATGATTTAATATTTGTCATTTAAAAACCCTTCTTTTCTAATAATTGTATTGCTTGATTAAAGTTTGTTTCTGTTGTATCACCATAT
>NZ_JAESMB010000034.1:0-1936 GCF_017892945.1 Staphylococcus sp. GDX8P114P-2
ATATGCTCTTTCTTCATTTTCCACTGATAATACTTTAAAAAGCAATCCCCTTCTTTATCGGTTATGACGCTCCCTTTTTTCAATGTACAAAGTTCACTGATACGCATCCCGCATTCTTGAAGTACCATAACCATTGTAGCAATATAAGGTTCCAATTTATCTAATTTCCCATTTAATTGTTCAAGTATATGTTCATCAATATAACGTGGTAGTGCCTTCGGCACTTTAGGGTAATCTTCTTGAAAGATAAGGATCTTAGAAGGTGTATCCTTCCAGTCATATCTTTGAATTGTAGTAAAAAAAACGTCTAAAGTAGATATTCGTCCAGTTACAGTACTGGGTTTTAAACCTTTTAAATTAATATAATTAAAATATTGCTCAATTTCATTTCTAGTTAATTGATGAATCCTTTGTATACCTTCACAATTTTTGTTCATGAAATTAAAAAATTCTTTTAATTTTGAAGCTATATCTACTACGTGAGAAAAGCTAGCTGTGTTTAACATTAGTTTACAATATCGCTTAACTATTTCTTTAAAATAATTATTCTTAAAACCCTTAAAGTTGATCGTATATTCGTAGGATGTTGGGTTTACCTTATCTTCCGGTAATGATAATTTTCTTCGATTCCAAACATCTTTTTCCCATTCTTCCCCATCAAAATAGAAGTCCTCATAGAATTCCATAAACTGCTTAAGATGAGTAACGTAATAGGAATTCGCATGTACAGTAACTTTCTGCTGATTTACATCAAGTTTGTAATTAGTAGTCGTAGTTTTTACTTTTTGTTCTGTTAAGTAGGTCCGGTATTCTGTCAAAGCTTTTTTTATAGGCACTTCGGTTATCGATGTAATATTAGGATATTTTAAATTTAAAAATCCCATCATCCGGCTTATCACTGTTCCCTTTCTAATCCAAACGGATTTTGCATTCCAAGCTCCATTATTCAAGTGAAGGTAATAAAAATATTTTAATTCTGTTTTCAACCAGACATTTTCCACCTTATCGAAATTTACCCAACGATTTCTTAGTGACGGATTCTTACTTAACTCAATTGCACTAGGATGCGGACAAATTCTTATATCCCATCTATCTGCTGCCCAATAACCTTTTAAAACACTTGTCATATTAGCTATTTTTTTATTAATCTCTGTACTAGCGATAAGCTTTCGATTAGTTGCTACACTTGGAAATTTCATTGTCATGTTTCTCTCCCTTGAAGATACTTTTTATATTCATTCTTCATATCTTGATCAGAAAGATGAACATACGTATCAAGTGTTGTTTGTACATGGGCATGCCCTAATCTTTTTTGTACATATGCAGCATCCCATCCACTTCTAATAAGCTCTGTGGCATGCGTATGACGTAATATATGGGCAGTGAAAGTAATCCCTGTCCGTTTTCCTAGTCTTCTTATTAAGTCTAATACACTTTGATATTTTAGAGGGTGGCCAAAATAAGAATCTTTAAGATTAATAAATATATAATCATGATCTAAATCTTCCCCATATTCATGTACTAAGTAATCGGTATATAATGCCATTAATTCCTTACTTACATCAATAGTTCTTTTTTTTTTTAAGTTTAATATAAGCTCCATTTTCATTATGATCTCTTGGCCTGATGTTAATCTGGTTATCCCATGTTGAAATATCTTCAATACGAAGGGATAATGCTTCTCCTATCCGAAGTCCCCCTTCATACATAAGCATAATAAGTAACTTATCTCTTTTGGTATGACATGCCTCAATTATTGCTTTGACTTGTCCATGTTCTAATACTTGTACAAGTTTCTTTTTGACCCTAAGCTTTAAAATATTTTTTTTATAGGATCTACCTTTAGAAATATGGTGAAGAAACCCCTTAAAGTTTCTTCCTCTTGCTTCTTTAGACATATCTATAGCTTTAAAATTTTCTGTGCGATTTAAATAAT
>NZ_JAESMB010000035.1:0-992 GCF_017892945.1 Staphylococcus sp. GDX8P114P-2
GTTTTGGGATGTTCTTTCGTCATATCAATATAAGCTTCACATTGAGCCATGATTTGTTAGCGTGTTGAATATATTTGTTAGATGAGTGTTATTGAATGACGAAAGGACACTGAGAAAATAAGTTGAAATACATATAATTTAACTTTGACTAACTTTGACTTTTGGTGTAATATAAAGTGAAAGTCAAAGGAGTTGAAGCTAGTGGTAAGTTTTAGTAAATATGGTCATTATTCAGATGATGACTTGAAGTATGATATGAATGGTTCCATTGATGGTTATCATTTATATGATGGAATATACATTACTGATAGAGTTTGGTTTTACATGCAGGAAAAAGATATGGATTTTGAAGATGCTCTCAATGCATTAGGTTTGAATTATGATGAAGCTATTGCAGATGAGGAGGATATCCCAAAACTAGACGAAAAAAGACAGCGTCTGATGGACGATCCATACAGGTTTCCATTTGAATATGATGAAGATAAGTGATAGGCAAGGTGCATAAATGCATCTTGCTTTTTTTATTAGATTTTAAGGTAAAGAGTTTGAGGCAAAAATAAAGACGAAGTGCTGAGAAGCACTTCGTCGAGCTGAGTATTATTGAAAAGTTGTTTAATAATCTCATTATTGAGCTTGAGTGTGACATAGAATTGCTTTTTATGATTCCCATCTTTACGAATATCGATACGATCAATGACCGTAAGGTATAATGCTTTGAGTTGTGATTTATCCATGGATTCTATGTTTTGAAATATTCGTTGTAATAGGAGAGCGATTTGTTTCGTATCATAAGATGGTTTCTCTTGATTTTGTTGCTGCTTTAGTTGATTCATTTGGTTTGTAATGTCATTGAGTTGTGTTTCATATTGATGAATGGTTGGTTTGAGTGCAGATGTTAAGTCTGGATTGTCTTCGATGGTTTGAATTAGATTTTTAAGTTTAGTGTTAATTTCATCAAATTGTTGTTGTTTATAAGCAATATCATGGTTAAG
>NZ_JAESMB010000036.1:0-647 GCF_017892945.1 Staphylococcus sp. GDX8P114P-2
GCTATCAATCATACAAAGGTACAGTTGGTAAAGTGGCTGAAAATCGCTTGAATCGTAGATTCCATACATCTATTCGACTTCAAAAATTAGTGACAGATATCACTGAATTTAAATGTGCTGAAGAACAAAAATTATATCTCAGCCCTATTATGGATTTATACAATGGGGAAATCATTTCTTATGGTATATCCAGAAGACCAACATTAGACTTAGTACTTCAAACATTGGATAAAGCAGTTACAATCATTAAGCATGAAGCACCATATCGTACGACGATACATTCTGATCAAGGTTGGCATTATCAGCATAATGCATGGATTAGAAGATTATCGGAACAAAGGATTTATCAAAGTATGTCACGTAAAGCGACGTGTGCGGATAATGCTTCTATGGAGAATTTCTTTGGCATCATGAAGCAGGAAATGTATCATGGAGAAGAACTTGTTAACTATGAAACATTAAAAAGAAGAATTGAGGATTACATCTATTGGTATAACAATGAACGTTTGAAATTAAAATTGGCTGGACGAAGTCCAGTACAATACCGAACTCAATCCAGCCAATTAATAGCATAATGAAAACTCTAACTTTGGGGGGTCACTACCATCCTGGGGTTAGTGCAG
The DNA here is from genome assembly GCF_017892945.1 of Staphylococcus sp. GDX8P114P-2. NCBI lineage: Bacteria > Bacillati > Bacillota > Bacilli > Caryophanales > Staphylococcaceae > Staphylococcus > Staphylococcus sp. GDX8P114P-2. The sequence goes on from NZ_JAESMB010000036.1 coordinate 624, forward strand.
AAATTAGGCGCTTCTCATTATTAT
>NZ_JAESMB010000004.1:0-15073 GCF_017892945.1 Staphylococcus sp. GDX8P114P-2
ATGATTCGATAGGTCGACAATATCTCCTACTAACGTAAATATACGAAAAAGCACTACTATTTTGACAAAACTATATAAATAGAAAATAAACAAACCTTTCGCAAATTAATGCAAAGAATTTTTCTACGGTATGGAGGCTTGGACGACATTGATTCGTCCTAGCCTCTTTTCATATGGGCAGTAGCTGACTGCATTGAAAATACGCTTCAAATCGAGCTTTTTTCAACGCTAGTCATCCTTGCCGGGGTGGGACGACGAAATCATTTTTTCAAAATCAGATTTCTGTCCCACTCCCTATTTTATTCAAAACCTCTTTTCATATGGGCAGTAGCTGACTGCATTGAAAATACGCTTCAAACCGAGCTTGTTTCAATGCTAGTCATCCTTGCCGGGGTGGACAACGAAATCATTTTTTCAAAATCAGATTTCTGTCCCACTCCCTTTTTTGTTAGAAGCTAACAGTGTGGTCTTATAGAGAGGCAATTAAACAATTGTTGTGTTGATAGTTTAATGTGCAACGACGATTGTTTTTATTTATGTAATGGATTATTAACTTTTACATAGGTGTAATAATCCGCTTCATCAACTAAACGCATAGTTGTAACACATTTATAGTCAATAGTCGGAGCAAACAGAATTTCTTTAAAGTTATTAATTCCGTTACTATTATCCATTGATTGTGCAACTTCATCGAGTTTTTGTTCAATTAAAGTTCTGACATTTGACCAGATTATATTTTCTATATGAGGGGCATCCCAAATTTTTACTGCTGTCAGTATAAGCTCTCCGATATGATTTTGAACGGTTGAATAAAAGGCCTTGTTCAACACTGTTTGTGCATTTGAAGTCAAGATCAGTGATTTTTGATGAAAGTCTTTTGTACTGTATCCCATAGCATTTAATTGTTGAGTATCAATGCGTAATCCTTCAAAATCGCGAATATAAATATGGTGTAATGCGCCAGTGTTATTAATTGAAATAATAGCATTTTGTAAATGTGCTTCTAGAGCTATTCCATATTTGGCTACTAAAGGTATTACTAAGTCGCAAAGTGTTTTACTATAATGTGTTAACCAAGCTATAGCTGCTGTTTCTATAGAGTCAAAAGCGTAATTGTCATAATAACGCGTGATTAATGTTTCTAAAGGAGTTTCACTATTATAAACATGACAACTAACTAAACTAGAAGGCACTATTGGGGTACTATCATTTTCGATTAGCTGATAAATATTTTCGCGAAATAAAGTAGCAATCTGTTCACTACGCTTTGTTTGCTGCTGCTCAGAGCTATTGTAATAATGTAAACCAGCTATTTCATCGACAGTTGAAGCTTGTATATTCTTGAATAAATTATCTTGAGATATGATATCTTTTAAAATCTTTGATACTAATGGTCCATTAAATGTTGTTTGTTCAGATAAAGTTCGAATTTCACCTGTAATATGTACGTTGGTAGCCAATTTAATATGTGGTGTCGTATCTACTTTTGGCATTAATGTTCTAAAAGAGAGACCAGCATAATAATCTAATTGATAATTTAAAGGAATATATAAACTAGATTGTATGAGGTCATCATATTGCGATTTGAAAATTGTCTCAAATTGCCATGGATGTATTACAAGTACATAATAGTTTGGCAGTTGAGAATGTCCTACTTCAGCGACGACACATTGTCGCAAATTTGGAAATCGTTGGAATAAAGCTTCATTATAATCAGACGTCAGTGATTGTGATTTTGCCACTGATTTATGTAATAATGCAAAATGCAGTGAAATGGGCTTATCGAATTCGGCTGAGTATTGAATAGCTTCGCTTGCTGTTAGCCCTTTACGTAACTTAGCGCCTGGATGTAAAGGATGTCCTTCAATGACAGACTGTTCTGAGCGTAAATAACTATCTTTACTGTTTTCAATTAATGTCCACAGCGGTGCTGTAACTTGTGAAAATGAATATAGTTGATAACTTAGTGCTAACGCTAAATTAGCAATACTGTTTTCAAGATCCATTTTAAATTGTAACGTTGCATCAGTATCTAATTTTGGTAATTCAGTTAATATGCAATTTAAAATTAGCTCTGGATGTGTGATACGTGTTAATTTATCTTCTTCTAAAAAATAAAATGGACCTTCCACGTCTACACGATTAAATGCATACATCCCCACAATAGGTGCTATTATTACTTTATTTGAATTTGAGAAGTAGAGCTGTAGTACATGTGAGCGACTCGTTTTCAAAGTAAAAGGTATGTCAGTAACTTCTCTGATACAACTGTTATTATAACAATTTGCTAAGTTCTCTCTATACATTGATGCTACCAAACGCTGGGTTATTTTATCTCTACTTAATGAGATAGCACTTTTGAATTTGTCAGCCCACTGTGATTCATTGGTAGATAAATAAGTATAAGCAGACGCTTCTTCAGGAGTAAGTTGTATATTTAAATCGTTATAATTATTTATATTTGTCATAACACACCTCAAAAAATTTATTTTACAAATGCATTTTATATTTGTACAATCAATAGTATCTATAATGATAATGGTTATCAATTAAGTATGGGAGTATTTTCCCATACCTTTATGCTAGCGTTATATTTTATTATTAAATTTTATCATATATTGTGTGGTTATCACATGTAGTAAGTTAAACCGTAGCTATTTAGACGAAGTAATTTAATTATTTTATGTTATTAAATATTGCCGAGTTAGCATGGATTTTAACAATATTATCAGCAGTATTTTATAATAACTATGTATAGTTTATTGAATGAATGAACAGCATGTATAGTGAAATTTGGGAAGTAAAAATGGAGGACACCTATTATATGGAATATACAACAAGACAGTTGGCAGATTTAAATGTTCAACATCGAATATTAAATGCCATTATTAAAGAAGACATAGCTTCAGACAACTTAAAATTGCAAGTCGAAGATAGTAAATTATACATTCAATATAAAGGTCAAATCTTAGAAGTTTGTTATACACAGGCTAGTGCTATGAAACGATATAGGTTGAGTGGTTTTATTACGTATAAACGAGGACAACAATCAATTAAGATAGACAACTTAGAGCATTTATTAGCAATTTTAAATGATAATTTTGATTTAAAGATTAGCCAACAGTTAACTTCAGAGCTGATTTCTAGTAGAACAGGTTTTATGTTAATCTATGAACAATTTGACAATAGACAGCAAAATATTGCTGACAGTCTGAAGTTTTCACGTATGCCTCAAAATATAAATTTTTGTGCATGGTTACAGCACATTGTTGAACAAGGTGAAGTTGACGAGTTAACTGTTTCAGAGGGGTTGGTTATTGAAGGACATCCTACACATCCGCTTAGTAAAACAAAACTTCCCTTATCTGAAGCAGATATGAAACTATATTCACCAGAATTTGGTCAAATTATTCCACTAAAACTGATGGTTATCCATAAAGGTAAAGCGGTAGCGACTTCCATGGAAGATCATGAACAATATATGTTGGATGTAGTGTTGCCAGATTACAAATATCGCTTGAAAGCATTTTTGGAATCTCAACAATTGAACTTAAAAGATTACCAAGTAATATTAGTCCATCCATGGCAATATGAACATGTTATTGTAGACACATTTAAGGAGTGGATTCTAGAAGGCTATTTATTACCTACTCCATTTGAGGTTCCATCTAAAGCGACATTGTCTTTCAGAACTATGGAGCTAGTAGGGCGCCCATTTCATGTCAAATTACCTATAAAAGTGCAAGCAACTAGTGCTATTCGTACAGTGGGGCATGTTACTACTATTGATGGACCACACTTAAGTTATGAATTGCAACAGTTAACTAAAGCATATCCATTACTCCAAGTTGCTACTGAACCATTTGGATTATATGCAAATACTGAAGCGTCAAAGGCTAAGCATTTGTCGTATATTATACGTAGTAAACCTCACATTTCTTATAATGGTTTGACGTTAGTTTCGGCGTGTTTAGTGAATAAAAATCCAGTAGATGGTAACACCATAATTGATAGCTACTTAGAATGGCTAAATTATGACATAAACCAGTCCTCAATCAACGAATTTTTACAGCATTATGCATATGCGTTGATTACACCGCTCATAGCTTATATTCAAGATTATGGAATAGCACTAGAAGCACATATGCAAAATACGGTTGTTAATTTAGGACCAGATTTTCAAATGCGCTTTATTGTTAGAGATTTAGGTGGATCCAGAATAGACTTAGATACTTTAAAAACTACAGCACCACAAATCAACGTCATGAATGATAGTTTGTTGGCAGATAATATTGTGGATGTAATAGCTAAATTTCAACATTCAGTAATTCAAAATCAATTTGCTGAATTAATACATCATTTCGGACAATATAAACAGGTGAATGAAGCAGAGTTATTTCAAATAGTGTCGGAAATCGTCAATGCAGCAATAGATGATAATAAACCACATGCGTCAGAATTACGTCAACAATTATTTGCACCCACAATTAAAGTTAAAGCTTTATTACGCATGAGAATGGAAAATAAAGTGAAACAATATATCACAACTGAAATCGATAATCCTATTTGTGAAGAGGGGTGGAAGTAAAGTGCAATTAACAATTAATTTATCCAAAATTCAATATAACGCCAAAGTTTTACTGACATTACTGAATGAACATCATGTACATTTTACACCTGTAACTAAATGTATTGCTGGAGATCAAGTTATAGTAAATGAGTTGAAAAAATTAGGTATTACGCACTTTGCAGATGCACGAATTGATAATATTAAAAAAGCTACAGCTAAAGATATTACATATACAATGTTGCGTAGCCCTGGCCAAAATGAGCTACAAGAAATTGTTAAACTTTCTAAAATAAGTATTCAAACTGAACTGAAGACAATTAAAGCATTAAATGCAGTAGCTAAAAGCGAAGGAACAAAACATGAAATACTTTTAATGATAGATTGGAAAGATGCACGTGAAGGTGTACTTACGTATGATGTCATCAGTTATATAAATGAGATTTTAAAATTACATCATATTTGTCTCGTTGGTCTTGCGTTTAATTTTATGTGTTTTAATACACTTCCTCCATCTGAAGATGATGTAGATATGATAAATCATTTTATCAAAACAATAGAAACTGAGACTCAATATCATTTTAAAATCATTTCTGGTGGTAACTCTAGTATGTTGACACAAATGTTTTACAATGATTTAGGGAAAATAAACGAATTACGAATTGGGGAAACATTATTCAGAGGTGTAGATACGATAACGAGTCAGCCTAGTCCTATTCTGTTTCAAAATTCGATCGTGTTAGAAGGAGAAATTCTTGAAATTAAACCGAGACTTGATATGGCATCTGGGAAACACTATTTGCAAGCTATCGTTGATATTGGTTATTTAGATACGGCAATTAATGGTTTAACAGCACGCAACAGACAAGTGAAAATAATAGGTGCAACAAGTGATCATTTAATGATAGATTTGATGAATTGTGATTACTATCAAGTCAGAGATAACTTAGAATTTGAATTAAACTATCATGCTTTAGCACAAAGCATGTACATGGAAAATATACCTAAAAATTACATCACGGATAATGGCATAACAATAATGACTCAAAGTTTAAATGCCAAACAACTTAACAGCTTTAAATTATAACAATGCTTTAGTTTTTATAATCATTAAAAAGAACTGAGTTTGAGAGTAGTAGGTAGCTGAAATTAAGGTAAAAATAGCCGATAGAGTTATAGATGAGTAGGTTCGAAATTAGTCAGTTATACAGATAAAATAAAACATTGCATTTGAAAGCGTTTTCATATAAAGTAGAGGTAATTCAAAGACAATATTATTTGAATTACCTTATTTAAGTTATTTATCAAATGGTGAAAGGCGCGTGTATAAAAAACTTATCATTTACATATTTATACACAATGGGTTATAATAATCGCTGTGTGAATTTTGCTATATGCATAAAAAATACCACCTAAGGGGTGATAATGAAGTGAATCAATATAGTAAATCGCAAATTATAAAAGGTCGTATTAAGTTTATAATTATGTCATTGATTGGTATTATTTTATTTTTAACACCAATTTCCGTGACTCAAGATGGTAAAAAGGAAACTACTTTAACTGTAGCTTATTTAGCAGGACAAGTAAAAACGTTAATTGGCGATGCGATGCCACTTATCATTGTTATTATTATTACGCTATCTGGGATATTATCAGTGTTATGTTCCACGATTTTGAAACATAAATTAAAACCTGAAGGGTTATTATACAATGCCTTCAACGTTAAAATGGTTTGGCTATTACTTAGAATATTAGCTGTAGTATTTGTATGGTGTACTTATTTAAAAGTAGGGAGCGAAGTAATTTATTCTGAAGATACTGGTGGTTTAGTGTTTTCTAGTTTATTACCAACGCTAGTAACGATATTTTTCTTTGCGGCATTATTTTTACCTTTATTAATGGAATATGGACTATTAGAATTATTGGGACCCATTTTTAGACCAGTAATGCGTCCATTATTTACTTTACCAGGCCGGTCTACTGTAGATAATCTGGCGTCGTTTATTGGTGATGGTACAGTTGGAGTATTGATTACGAGTAGACAATATCAAGAAGGGTTTTATTCGAGAAGAGAGGCAACGGTAATTGCAACAACTTTTAGTGTAGTATCTTTAACGTTTGCGATTGTTGTAGCAGAAACTGTTAACATGCAAAGTCATTTCTTCTATTTTTACTTAACTGTGATAGTTTCATGTTTGGTATTAGCTGTCATTATGCCGAGAATATGGCCGTTAAATAAAATTAAAGATGAATATTCCAAAGAAGTACCAGAAGAAATGAGAACCGAAAAATTACCTGAAGGAAAAACAGCGCTTGGTCATGGTTTTGATATGGCTACTGAAAAAGGAATTAAAGCACCAGGATTTGCTTTGTTTTTTAAATCGGGCTTTAAAACTGTAGTAGATATGTGGTTTGTAATTCTACCAGTAGTAATGAGTATTGGGACACTAGCCACAATTATAGCTACGTATACCCCAGTATTTGCAATTATCGGTAAACCATTTGTGCCATACTTAGAATTACTGCAAATACCAGAAGCGGCACGAGCATCAGAAACTATTATTGTCGGTTTTGCTGATATGTTTTTACCATCTATCCTGATTGAAGGTGTTGGTAATAATATCACATTATTTGTTATTGGGGCGTTAAGTATTACCCAACTTATTTACTTATCTGAGGTTGGTGGCGTAATATTAGGTTCTAAAATTCCTGTAAGTATTTTTAAATTATTTATTATCTTTTTAATTCGTACTATTATAGCGTTACCTATAATTGCTTTAATGGCACATCTCTATTTTAACTAGCAAAAAGGTCAGGACCATGAATTATGGTTCTGACCTTTTGCTATAGGTGACTAATTTAACGAAGAAAGTACATGTGCTTTTACTATTTTGTTGCCAATTACAGGCGATTCTTCTTGCTGCTTGCCTTTGTTACTATGTGCCTCTTTGAAAGCATCACTACTTAACCAAGCATTAAAATCGTCTTCTGATTCCCACCAAGTATTAACGTACATTTGATCATAGTCTAAATCTTCGTCTATTTGCCATACTTCAATACGTTTAAATCCAGAAAGTTCTTCAATTTTACCGCCCTGTGTAAACTTACTTGCCATTTTTGCGGCAAAACCTTTTTTGACATCAATTCTATTTGTCACAACATACATGACTTTTCACCTCTTTGTTAGTTATTACTATTTATCATAAATTGCTGTTTAATAAAACGTCAAATACTAGAGCGTTAATTTAGCAAAAAAAGAGGCAAAACTATAGTTTTGCCTCTTTTGATAAACTTATAATTATTTATTTAGTAAGTTCGTTGTAAACTTTTTGATCGTTTTGCGTATAAATAATGTATTCATGATCATCCGTGTCGATAATAACGCGATTCGTTTTACCAAATGTAGAACCAATTCTGTACACTTTGTCACGATCTAATTTAGGTACTGCATGGATATTTTGGTCTTGCGAAATGTTGTTAATTTCGTTTGTAGGAATTTTGATATCTGCAACTCTCCACTGAATTCTTACTTCATTATTATCTTTTTTAACTGTCATTGCCATATCTTGAACACATCCTTTAATAAATTTATAGCTATATCATATAACATACTGTAATCGTTTTCAAGTGATTATGTGATACTTTTTAAAATTAGGTTATACTTTAACTATTGCGAAAGTATGTTCGCGTTTCGCTTAGTTATGTGGTAAAATATGGCGATAAGGAGAAGTGAAAATGACAGGTAAAACACACGCATCTTGTGGCTTTTTAGTTGGAGCTTTAGCCATAGAATATTACGAAACAGATTTATTTATTTCCGTTACAGTCGTTACTTTAGCAATTATCTCAAGTTTATTACCAGATATTTGTCATGCACAAAGTAGAATTGGAAGACGCTTTAAGTTTATTAGTATTATTATACGACTTTTATTTGGACATCGAACCTTTACTCATTCTATTTTATTTGTTTCAATCATTGCTGCTTTATTGTATATGATTCAAACGCCTAATTATTATTTAATTACAATTATATGTGGTTTGCTTTCACATGTTATACTAGATATGTTGACACCACGTGGCGTTAAATTATTGTATCCTATCCCTATTAGTATTAAATTTCCAGTACAGTTTAAAACGGGAGGGTTAGTTGATTTATCGTTAGCAACAGCACTAACGATTGGAGGCTTTTACACTTTATTCCAATCTTATTTTAATAATTTTATTAATCATTTATTATGATATTGTTTGTCATTGTTAATGATTTGCTATATTGTACATACAGTAAAATTTTATATACTGTATGTAATAAACTATATTTATTTCTATAATGATTATATGGATTTAAGGAGAGAGAACATGTTGGATAAAAAGGAACTAGACAAGTATAATCAAGGTCACTTGGTAGAGTTCGAAAAGCTAATGAGTGCTAATGAAAAGGAAAAACTTAATGAAAAAGTTAAATCTTTAGATTTAGCAGAAATTCAGTCTTTATATGAGTCTTTATATCTTAATAAACAAATGATTAGCGATGTTTCTTCAGTTGATGAAGTAAAATATGAGAAAAGTAATGAATTATCAGATATTGAAAAAGCTCAATATGAGCAACAAGGTATCCAAGCGATAAAGAATGGTAAATTTGCTGTATTATTAATGGCTGGTGGACAAGGGACACGTTTAGGTTATAAAGGACCTAAAGGTACTTTTGAAATCGAAGGTATAAGTTTGTTTGAGTTGCAAGCTCGCCAATTATTACAGTTAGCTGAACAGACTGGTACTACAATCGATTGGTATATTATGACTAGCAAATTAAATGATAGAGAAACACAATTGTTTTTTGAAGACCAGAACTATTTTGGTTATGATAGTGATCATGTATATTTCTTTAGGCAAGATGATGTAACGTGTTTAAACGAACATGGACAATTAGTCTTGGACGAAAATGGTGATATCTTAGAAACACCAAATGGTAACGGCGGCGTTTTTAAATCTTTAAATCAAGCTGGCTATTTAGACCAGATGAAAGAACGAGGCGTGGAATACATATTTTTAAATAATATTGATAATGTATTGGTAAAAGTATTAGATCCGTTGTTTGCAGGTTATACATATGCACATGAGAAAGATGTGACAACTAAATCTATTCAGCCACATGATGGTGAGAGTGTTGGACGTTTAGTAAATGTGGACCATAAAGATACTGTGTTTGAGTATTCGGAATTAGATAACTCAGTTGCTAATACTTTAAACAATGCCAATATCGGTATTCATGCGTTTAATTTATCATTTATACGTAATGTAGTAGATTATGAACTACCTTATCATTTAGCGATAAAAAATCTTAAGCAGTTAGATGAAGACTTTGGTGTGATTCAAGCACCAACATTAAAATTTGAACTTTTTTATTTTGATATTTTTAAATATGCGAATAGCTTTGTGACTTTACAAGTTAATAGGGATGAAGAATTTTCGCCATTAAAAAATAAAGAAGGTAAGGATAGTGTTGAAACAGCTACAGCCGATTTAAAACGCATGAATATTATAGACTAAGGACGGTAATGAGCATGACAGAATCTACAAATTCAAAGCATGATCATAAAATAATGGAAACATTTAAAGACATCATACCGTTGTCGTTTGGTGAAGAAATAGGTAACTCGGTGTCACATGGTTTAGCTGCGTTAATAACGTTATGTATTTTACCTTATGCTGCTGTGCGCAGTTATTTACATGGTGATGCATTACTATCATTTAGTGTTTCTGTATTCGTAATTAGTATATTTTTGATGTTTATTGCATCAACTGTGTATCATGCGATGGCAAATCAATCATCTCATAAGTACATTATGCGAATTATTGATCATAGTATGATTTATATTGCGATAACTGGTACTTATACGCCAATTTGCTTGTCACTAGTAGGTGGTTGGTTAGGATGGACAGCAATGATTATCTTATGGGGAATCACCTTATGGGGAATTTTATATAAATCACTAGCGAAAAAAGTAAATCATAAGCTAAGTTTAGCCATGTATTTAGTTATGGGCTGGGTAGGTGTATTATTTGTTCCTGTAATCATCATGAAAACATCCGTGATATTTATGTTATTTATTTTATTAGGTGGTTTAGCTTATACCGGTGGTGCATGGTTCTATGCACAAAAAAATCGACCATATTTCCATATGATTTGGCATATTTTTATTGTGATAGCTGCAGCATTTCATTTTATAGGTATTGTATATTTTATGTAATTATTAAATAGGTTTATGAGCCTGTTTATTGAATAGAAAGAGAAAGTAATCAAAGCGTTGTATTTTGATTACTTTCTCTTTTTTCGTTAATTGAATAATTAAATTAGGGAAAAACTATTAGTGAAATATATGATTAATTAACGTAAAATACCTTTATAATAAATTAAAGAGGTTACTATTTGATTATAAAAAGAAATAAATTTATTGGTAAAGTGAGGCATTGATATGAATTTGAAGTCTTGTGGTATTGTCATCGCACTTGTGTTAATTATGTTTATGTCTGCGATAGAAACTTCAATTGTGTCATTAGCATTACCTACAATGAAAGTAGAGTTCAATGTTACATCTGAGATTTCACTTATTTTTGCTGTATATTTTATGGCTATTGTAATTGCTAATCCAATAGTTGGAGAATTGTTAGACAGGTATAAAATAATTTATATTACAGTTAGCGGTTTGTGCTTGTTTATGCTGGGCAGTTTATTGGCTGGAATAAGTCAAACGTTTATTATACTTGTGTTATCAAGACTTATTCAGGGATTAGGTGCAGGCGTAATGATGGCATTGGGGCAAATTGTACCTAAATTAGCTTTTGAAATACCGTTAAGATATAAAATAATGGGTGTTATCGGAAGCGTCTGGGGTATCTCTAGTATTATAGGGCCAGTATTAGGTGGTGCTATATTGGAATTTGCTACTTGGCATTGGTTATTCTTTGTGAATATACCTATAGCAATTTTGGCAATTATACTAGTAATTGTTACCTTTAATTTTGATAACGAACAAACTCAGTCCAAAGATACAGATTTTAAAGGTATGACCCTTTTTTATCTGTTGATTTTCGTCTTTTTATCAGCTGTCATGAGCCGTTTCGCGTGGGAGATTAATCTTACTTTGCTATTCATTACAGTGATTGTAGGTTACTTGTTATTCAAATATGAACACAAGGTACAATCTCCATTCGTTCCTGTGTCTGAATTTAATCCAACTATCATTGTAATTTTTGTTACAGATTTTATCTATGCAATGATGTTAATGGGGTATAATTTATATATGCCAATTTACTTGCAAGAGCAATTACACTTATCCCCATTACAAAGTGGCTTTATAATATTTCCAATTTCTATTGCATGGTTAGCATTAAACTTCACCTTAGGCACTATTGAAGCTCATTTTACTAGAAAAGGTTTATATTTATTCGCGTTTACTATGTTATATGTATGTGGTGTGTTGATAATATTAGGCACACATATGCCTGTTTTTATAGCAGGGAGCTTGTTATTTGCAGGTGTCAGTTTTGGAATTGTTTATACTAAAGATAGCGTTATTACTCAAGAGGAAACAGATCCATCATATATGAAACGAATGATGTCATTATATACTTTGATTAAAAGTTTAGGGAGTTCAATTGGCGCTACACTTATGGGTGTTATATATGCGATGGAAATAAGCTATGTGCAATTACATATACATAATATTATTTATGCAACATTTATATTTTTAACTGTTCTAGTTATTTTATGGGTGTCGCTAAATCAAAGAATAAAAAAATAAGTTAGAACAATATTTTGATGGTAGTTATTATTCATGGTTATAATTATTTGTATTTATAACTTTAGTTAGTTTTACTTTGCGTGTTAGTATATATTATGCAATAAGCCGATTAATAATTAATCAAGATTAACATTTGAATTGTAGTGACTAAAACTAGGAGGGCAAGAAATGCAATGAAGTTTATAAGATACTTTTTAACAACATTAATTGTTCTCACAATTTTTATCGTCTCCGGCGCAATTTTCTTGTCCTTTTTAGGTTTTGGTTTATTTGGATTAAGTCGAATTCTTATTTATCTACAATTGGCGGATTTTGGATATAATAAAGGTTTTTATGATAATTTGATTTACTATGGTAGTTATATCGTATTTGGTTACTTTACGTTATTTGCCATAGAGAATTTAATGGACTATTTTCGCAAAAAATTACATGATAGTCCATATTTTCAAGGGTTCACGTATCATTTAATAACATTTGTAGTAACAACGATGCTTTTTTATTTTGTAGTGCATATACATTATAGTTATATCAATATAGATTTTTGGGTTCTTGTTGTTATTATAGGTATTTTATTCATATGTAAAGAAGTGTTTTATCCTGATAGCGAAGACTTAAATAGTAAAAAATAAAATTTTTTAGGTATTTTAATTTTGCTTTGCTAACGAAATGAGGTAGCAATTAAATTTTAATAAGAGCTAAGGAGTGAATTTATGACTGGATAAAGTATTACTAAATCTATTAGAAATATGATTGTAGCAGTAATGGTTGTCAGTGCATTTGTAACAATCCTTAATCAAACACTATTAAATACTGCCTTACCTCAAATTATGAAGGGATTAGACATTACAGAAAACACATCACAAATGAGTTAATTCAACGTCAAGCATTGGCAGCAGGTGTTGATTTTACGTTTGCTATTGTGACAGGCTTAGTTATAATAGGCTTCATTTTGGCATTGTTTATTCGTGAAGATAGAGAAGCGGTAAATAATAGAGAAATATAATTATAAAATTAAAGCAGTTAGCTCGATACCAAAGAAATATTGAGCTAACTGCTTTTGTTGATAAAAAATAAACTATATACTTAATTTGAATTATCTTGAACAAATACAACTTACTTTTTGTTAGAATATATGTATGATTACATAAATTGAGGGGGACTTGCTGTGTTAACAGTAGAAGAAGTAAAATCTCTTGTTGGAAAAGTTAAAGATCCAATATTAGATGTACCATTAGAAGAAACAAAAGGGATTGTCAATGTAACAATCAAAGAAGAAATTGCACATGTAAGTGTGAAAATTGCTATTGCTCAATTAGGAGGACAACCGCAGTTAGATTTACAAATGGCTATTGTAGAAGTATTGAAAGAAAACGGAGCGAACACAGTTGGTATACGTTTTGAAGAATTACCTGCAGAAACAGTGGAATCTTATAGAGCTACATCTAAAGATCAACCACAAACAATAGAAGGTTTATTGTCTAAAGACAACCCTGTAGAGTTTATCGCAATTGCTTCAGGTAAAGGGGGCGTTGGTAAATCTACTGTAGCTGTAAACCTTGCAGTTTCATTGGCAAGAGAAGGGAAAAAAGTAGGTTTAGTCGACGCAGATATTTATGGATTTAGCGTACCAGATATGATGGGAATAGATGAAAGACCAGGTGTCGATGGCAAAGAAATTATTCCGGTAGAGCGTCACGGCGTTAAAGTTATATCTATGGCCTTTTTCGTTGAAGAAAATGCACCAGTAATATGGAGAGGGCCAATGTTAGGTAAAATGTTGACTAACTTCTTTACTGAAGTAAGATGGGGAGATCTAGATTATTTAATTTTAGATCTACCACCAGGTACTGGTGATGTTGCACTAGATGTACATACGATGTTGCCATCTAGTAAGGAAATAATTGTATCAACGCCACATCCAACTGCAGCATTTGTTGCAGCGCGTGCAGGTGCAATGGCTAAACATACCGAGCATTCTATTTTAGGTGTAATAGAAAATATGTCTTACTTTGAAAGTAAGGAAACCGGCAATAAAGAATATGTCTTTGGTACTGGTGGTGGAGAGAAGTTAGCTGATGAATTACAAACTGAGTTACTAGGACAGCTTCCACTGGAACAACCCTCATGGAATCCTAAAGACTTCTCACCATCAATTTATCAAACAGAAGATCGACTAGGTAAAATTTATCAAGATATCGCTCAACAAATCATTGATAAAACAACCAAATAAAGCAGTGTAAAAACACACATATTTTTGTGTGTTTTTCTATTGCAATTTTTTGATTTGATGATACAATTATTTCTTGTGAGCCAAAAGAGATTGCAAGGCAGTTTCGTTAATTATTAGCTGACAAAATATAATAAAAAGTTGTTGACTTGGTAGTCAAAACTTGATATTATAAAAAAGTCGTAAAAAACAACAAAAAAATTATTAATTTTTAAATTTAAAAGTGTAAAATTGATGCTTGATGAATTTAAAATATAATATTAGAATTATAAAAGTAATATTAATTACATGTTTGAAATATTAATTCTTTGTTGACAAACATAAATTGATATGTTAACATTGTAAAGCAAGTATGAATGAACATTGAAAACTGAATCGCAATATGTCAACGTTAATTCCAAACGCAACGACAACGATCGTTGGTTTAAACGTGTTAGAGATAACACACAATTAGTATTTATGAGCTAATCAAACATC
>NZ_JAESMB010000005.1:0-172135 GCF_017892945.1 Staphylococcus sp. GDX8P114P-2
TTCAGTTTTCAATGTTCATTCGTTCAAGTTTTTTCGAACACAAGAATTAATTATACTCTTTAATCCTTATTAAGTCAACAACTTTTTAGAATTAATTTTGAATGTTAATTTGTGTTGTTGTCGTGTTGTTTCGCTCGACAAGTAAATACTATACAGGGTTTCAAGCATATCGACAACAGTAAAATTTACACTTCTCTCCATTGTCATCAGCATCAAGTAACCAATAAACAAACTTATATTCTCTTTTCTTATATTTAGTACGCTTTTTCCCGTTACATTGTTAAAAAAAGCTGAACCTTAAACACTAACAATGCATAAAAACCAAACTTTAAAGTTTTTTAAACTTTTTTACAAAAAAGACATCATCCTGAAAAAGGACGATGTCTAAACCAGTTCTCTCTATTATAAACAGCTATTTACATTTCTGTTCGTCCCATTATCGCTTTGGATAAAGTGACTTCATCAGCGTATTCTAAATCTCCGCCCACAGATAATCCTTGGGCTAGTCTTGTAACTTTTATGCCAATAGGTTTCACTAAACGAGAGATATACATCGCTGTAGATTCACCTTCTAAGTTTGGATTCATCGCTAAAATCAATTCTGTCACACCTTCGTCTTTTAAACGATTAATTAATGTTGGGATATTAATATCTTCTGGTCCAATGCCATCCATCGGAGATATCGAACCATGTAAAACATGGTATAGACCTTTATATTCACGCATTTTTTCCATAGCGATTACATCTTTATCATCTTCTACTACACAGATAATTGTTCTATCTCGCTGTTTATCTTGACAAATATAACATGGGTCTTGTTCTGTGATATGGCCACATTCACTACAATAAGTTAATTCTCTTTTTACATCTACTAACGCTTTTGCAAATTGTACAACGTCGTCTTCTTTCATATCTAATACATGAAATGCCAGACGTTGTGCCGTTTTAGGGCCAATGCCTGGCAGTTTCATGAAACTGTCAATCAGTTTAGAAATCGGTTCAGGATAATGCATGGGATCACATTCCAGGGATGTTTAAGCCTTGAGTGTGTTTGCCTAAGCGTTCTTGAGTTAACTCATCTGCTTTATTCATAGCTTCATTCGTAGCAGCAATCACTAAGTCTTGTAACATTTCTACATCGTCTGGATCAACCGCTTCTTCTTTGATAACCACGTCTACAACTTCTTTATGGCCTGTTACAGTAACAGTAACCATGCCGCCTCCTGCTGTACCTTCAACGCGTTCTTCTTTTAACTTTTCTTGTTCTTCGCCCATTTTCTTCTGCATTTTTTGCATTTGTTTCATCATTTGTTGCATATTTCCGCCACCGCGCATAATGTATATCCTCCTTAGTGTATTAATTATAATTTATATAATTATGCTTTCCTAATATTATACATGCCTTTGTATTTATTGTCATGTATCACTCTTCGTCAATAACATTGACTGTATTTTCGCCAAATAAGTCTTTTGCTTTTTGAACGACGTCTACTTCCTCTGACGTATCAGCTGTATGTTCACCTTCTACAGAACTTGTTGTTTCGTCAGATTGTCCGGACTTTCTATTTTGTAGATACTCAGAGCGTACACGCATCCATTGATCAGAAGGTACACCTACTACTTTGACTGTTTTATCTATGATGTTGCAGACTACATTTTCAATATTAGCCCTTTTATCATCATCTTTATTTACAATTTCACAATGTATTTCTTCTTCGAATTTAATCAGTACATGTGTTTCACTTGCCGCTACCGGCTCTGAATTTTGCAATAGACTTACGAGTGATTTCATATCATTCGTTTTGGCATGATCCACAACTTCTTCCCAATGACCTTTTAAGAGTTTGATATCATCTTTATTCGCTTTATCTAACACTTTAGCTATTTGTTGCATAGAGAAAGCATTTTTAGATTGTGCCCCTCTACTCGGTGCTTGCTTTTTAGTTGGTTGTGCAGAGGTAGCAGTTGCTACGCCTTGGGCTTTCAATGTTTTCAATTCATTTTCTAACTGTTCCATTCGTTGTAATAACACATCGTTATTTGGTTCAGCTGCTACACTTGTTGTCGCCACGTGTTGCACAGTAGTAGCTTGTCCTTTAATCATCTCTGATAATTTCACCAACAGTACTTCGAAATGTACATTTTGATTCACGCTGAAACGTATCGACACTAAAGTATCATTAATCACATCAATCATTTGATATAAAGTTTCTAACTCAAAGCCCATTAACGCGTCATATTCTACAGTTGATTCAGAAGTTTTATTCATTATAGTATCACGCACAAAATAAATCATATCGTTAATCAAACGATTGACCTCTTTACCATCAGATACAAACTGGTGATACGTAGTAAAAGCTGATTTAACATCGCCATCAATTATTTCTGTGAATAATTGGTTTAATGAAGCCTCATCAACACTTCCTGTCACATTCAGTGCATCTTGAAGCGTCAAGTGTTCATCTCCAAAGGCTATCGCTTGGTCCATGATACTCAGCGCATCTCGCATACCACCTTCAGAAGTTTTAGCAATGAAAGTAAGTGCTTCGTCGTCATAATCAATTTCTTGTTCTTCAGCAACAAATTTCAAGCGCTCTACGATTTCTTCTTCATTAATAGCCTTGAAATCAAAACGCTGCGCACGTGAAATAATTGTAGGTGGTATTTTATGCGGCTCTGTTGTAGCCAAAATAAATATCGCATGCGCTGGAGGCTCTTCGAGTGTTTTTAATAATGCATTGAAGGCACCTGTCGTTAACATGTGAACCTCATCGATAATGTAAACTTTATACTGTGATTCACTTGGAGCATATTTTACTTTATCTCTAATATTTCGTATTTCATCTACACCATTGTTACTCGCCGCATCAATCTCAATAACATCTGAATTGGTACCTTGTGTAATACCTGTACAGATCGCACATTCATTACACGGCTCACCATCATCATTATGTTCACAGTTGATTGCTTTCGCAAACACTTTTGCAATACTCGTTTTACCTGTACCTCTCGGGCCACTGAATATATAAGCGTGAGATTGCTTTTGTTTAGAGATAGCATTGCGTAATGTTTTGGTGACGTGTGTTTGACCTACTACGTCACTAAACGCTTGCGGTCTAAACATTCTATATAAAGCTTGATAATTCACTTTCGCACCTCCATTTACATCCGTTCATTATTATATCATTGAACTTTCTTTCATGGCTATCCATTAAATGCATCTGAATAAACGACTTTACCTCGTGGTGTTGTCTGCTTATTTTCCGCGATAAACTTCACCATAAAATAAGCTGATGGTACTTCAAATGGTGAATAAATACTATATTGTTCCGCTTCCTCATATCCTAAACGTCCATAGTAATCTGGCTCACCTAGTACAATAATTGTATCATAGCCTTGAGCAGCAGCCCGTTCTTCGCCTGCTTGAACTAAAGCTTTACCAATACCTTGGTTGCGATAAGGTTTTAATACAGCTAGTGGTGCTAACGCTAATGCGGTATAAGTTGCTTGTTCACTCACAATTTTAATCTCCGATAATAGAATATGCCCTACCACTTCACCATCATCATTTTTAGCTACGACTTCAAGCTCATAATTATAATTTGCGTCACTACGAATACGTTTTACTAATTCTTGTTCATCGTGGTTGGATTCTGACACATCTTGAAAGGCTTCTACTATTGTTTGTAAACTTGCTTCATAATCACTTTCAGTTAAAGTACTTAAATATATCTGCATATCTTCCCTCCGTACAGCTATCTTTTATGTACATACTACACTATTTCTTTCGATATACCTATATATTAGCTAATGAATAAAAGGGAGTGGGACAGAAATCTGATTTTGAAAAAAATGATTTCGTCGTCCCACCCCGGCAAGGATGACTAGCGTTGAAAAAAGCTTGGTTTAAAGCGCATTTTCAATGCAGTCAGCTACTGCCCATATGAAAAAGGTTTCTAATAAAACATGGAGTGGGACAGAAATCTGATTTTGAAAAAATGATTTCGTTGTCCCACCCCGGCAAGGATGACTAGCATTGAAAAAAGCTTGGTTTGAAGCGCATTTTCAATGCAGTCAGCTACTGCCAATATGAAAAGAGACTAGGACGAATCAATATTGTCCCAGCCTCAAAATTTATGTAAATGTATAATTTTTAATATTAAAACCGTGCACCTTTGCTTCGAATAAGTATCACAAACGTTACCAAAGTCGACAGCTAAATCTCGGCAACCCTACGGCACATATGATGATCCACTTAATGCTGCTTCCGTCAGGACCTGACATGATTCATGGGTTCATATTGCATAGGACCGAAATCTTCAAACACTACGTGCTTTGGGCAGACTTCACAAAAACGTACCCTTAGCAAAGGAATTAAGTCTCGCGTAAAGCGGATTTCGAGTACAGGGAACCGCTACCTCCCCACCTAGCACGGCAAACTTTATATTACTATAAAATCATTAATTAATGCAAGCTAAACGTTTAAAATGCCTTAATAATTTTTTACACAGTCTTAAAGTATATTGCGCATTTGTTATAATTTGCGACGCCGTGAAAAGTCATTAAACCTAAATTCAGTCGCTATATGTTTAGACACAGTATATTGAAAACGTTCTGTATTTTTTAAATGTACGACGCCTCTAACTGTGGCCGTATATGGTGGTTCGACTGGACCAAAAACACGTTTTTCTTGCTCACCAAACGCTTCAAAAGTAATAGATTTATTAGCATAACTAATCTCTAACCCTAGCACTTCTTCGATATAGCGATAAAGTGATTGTTGTGCAATGTCTAAAGTTATTTTAGGAACCATAGTCTCAACGAGATAATCTTCATCTAAAATTTTAACTTGCCCGTTCACTTTTCGCACTCTAACGATATGCCATAATTTGGCGCCCAGCGATAAACTTAATTTATCTTTAATCGTTGGAACGTCACTCGCTTGAATAAGTTCTAATTTCAAAACTTCTGTCGTATGTTTTAGCGCACGTTCATTTTTCACTTCGCTAAAGCTCATTAGATCCGCAAATGGAAACTCAGTTAGCTGTTGATAAATGACAATAGACCCTTTACCTCTAATTTTTTGAATCATGCCATCACTTACTAAGAGATGCAAAGCTTTTCTTACAGTTTCTCGTGACGCTTGGTAAGTTTGTACTAATTCATTTTCTGATGGAATTTGTTCACCATAAGACAAACTCCCATCTAATATTGCTTCTTTCAATGTTTCATATATATTTATAAATTTTTTCTTCGTCATAACTGCCAACTCTTTTACTTAATTATTGAGCGATAACTACTGCTCCAAAACCACTTAACATATTACGTTGTATCTCACCATTTCGGATAATATATTCTCCATCAATATTCAAATCGTCAGGCAAGTCAACAGACGCTTTAGAAAAATTCGCTATAACTAGCCACGTTGCACCTTGATAATGGCGTTTGTATACAAACAATTCATTATGGTCCATATAAAGTGGCTCTATACTACCGTACGTAATAATATCGTTGTTATGGCGTAAGTCAATTAACTTTTTGTATGTGTGTAATACTGAGTTCGGGTCGTTAATCGCCGCTTCTACGTTGATGACATCGTAGTTATTAGGAATATCAATCCATGGCGTACCTGAAGTAAATCCTGCATTAGCTTCATTTGTCCATTGCACTGGTGTTCTAGCATTATCTCGTGATTTTTGCCCTAAAATTTCAATGATTTCATCTTCAGCATATCCGTCTTGTTTCATTTTACGATAAGCGTTGAGTGATTCTACATCTCTATACTGACTTATGTCACTAAAGTACGGATCAGTCATGCCGATTTCTTCGCCTTGATAGATATAAGGTGTACCTTGCAACATATGCAGCACAATTGCCAACATTTTAGCACTACTTTGATGCAATTCTGGCGTTGAATCGTCCCCAAATCTAGAAACTACACGTGGTTGGTCATGGTTACACCAAAAAATAGCATTCCAGCCGCCACCTTCATATATACCTAATTGCCACTCCATCAAAATTTCTTTCAATTTAATGAAATCTAGTTTAGCATTCGACCATTTTTCGCCATCAACATAATCTACTTTCAAATGATGGAAATTGAAGACACTACTTAACTCTTGTCGTTCTGGATTCGTATACTTAACACAATTATCGATAGTCGTAGATGACATTTCTCCTACTGTCATCATCGGTTTATCACCAAAAGTGCGACGATTCATTTCGTGTAAGTACTCATGTACACGTGGACCATCTGTATAAAATTCTTTACCTATCTTTTCAGAATTTTTAAACTCACCTTTCGAAATCAAATTAATTACATCAAAACGAAAACCATCAACACCAAAATCTATCCAACGATTGATCATGTCATATAGTGCATCACGTACAGCTTTATTATCCCAGTTTAAATCTGCTTGTGTAACATCAAAAAGGTGTAAATAATACTCATCTGTGTCAGCATCATACTGCCAAGCATTACCCCCAAATTTAGATTCCCAATTCGTAGGAGGTTGTCCATCCGAAGATTTTCTAAAGAAATAATAATCTCTATACGGGCTATCCTTCGATGAATACGCTTGTTTAAACCACTCGTGTTGTGTTGATGTGTGATTAATTACAATATCTAACATAACCTTTAGTTCGCGTTTATGTGCTTCACTAATTAACGTTTCGAATTCCTCGATGGTTCCAAAACGCTCATTTATTTTATAGTAATCGCTAATATCGTAACCATTATCATTCATCGGTGATTCATATATCGGCGTCAACCAAATGTAGTCCACACCTAAGTACTGAAGGTAATCTAACTTTTCAATTATGCCATTAATATCCCCTTCACCATTACCAGTCGTATCATTAAATGATTTAGGATAAATTTGATAAACAACCGATTTTCTCCAATCATTATGTGCCATAGTACATTCCACCTTCTTTAAATATTAAATAAAAACTCGCTATCTACGTACTAGCGAGTTTAATTTTGACTTTATGCTAATTCAATTACCTACTTACTCTTCTACTAATTCTTTCGTATCATCTTTGGCAAACTTAGAAAAGATAATAGTTAAAATAAATGGTACGATCATTGCAATGACAGTACATATTAAGTACACAACCCAAAAATCTTTTTGAATAGAAATGAACGCTGGTACGCCACCTACACCAACATTACCTAACACACGACTAGCGCCAATAAAGGCACCTAAAATACATGATGTTGTAATAGCTGCAATAAATGGATATTTCAATGGTAAATTGACACCGAACATTGCAGGTTCTGTAACACCTAAAAATCCTGAAACTCCGGAAGTTACTGCAAGCCCTTGTTCTTTGGCCATTTTACGTTTTTTGTAAATATACCAAGCACCGAAAGCTGCTGAACCTTGACAAATATTTGAAATTGCTACTATCGGCCAGAGGTAAGTACCTCCTAACTGACTACCCATCAATTGGAAATCGACTGCCAAGAACATATGATGTAAACCTGTAATTACAAGTGGCGCGTATAATAATCCATAAATGGCACCACCTAACCAACCAGCATGTTGGAAAATAAATGTAACAGCACTAGTAATGCCTCCACCTATCCATAATGCAAGTGGTCCTATGACGATAAATGCTAAAAATCCTGTAATTAACAACGCTACCGGTCCTACTACTAACATCTTAATAGAATCGTGCACACGTTTATTAAGGAATTTTTCAATTTGAGCTAACACATAAGCTGCAAGTAAAATCGGTAACACTTGACCTTGATAGTTTAACTGTTTAATCTCTAATCCAAATAAATCCCACGTTGGAATATTACCTTTTGCAATATCATATTGCGATACTAATTGTGGATTCATCAAAACTAACCCAAGTACTAACCCAAGAATTTGACTTCCGCCAAACACTTTCATACTACTCCAACCAATTAAAGCTGGTAAAAACGTAAATGCAGTATTGGCAATAACGTTTATGATATCAGAAATATCACCGAGTTGCGGAAACTGCTTAACTAACGGATCTGGTCCGAATAAATCTTCCATCGTCAATAAGTTGTTAATCCCCATTAACAAACCGGCTGTAACAATGGCAGGTAAAATAGGTATAAAAATATCACCTAATAATTTAATAAGCCTTTGGACTACATTACCTTTTTTGGCAGCAGCAGCTTTGGCATCATCTTTTGATGCTTCTGTTTGCCCCGTTTCTTCGATAAATTGACTATAGACTTCATCAACAGTACCTGGACCGATTACTATTTGATATTGATTGTCTGCTTTAAACTGTCCTTTTACTAATTTATTATCACTTAACTTGTCCTTATCTACTTTAGCGTCATCTTTTAAAACCAATCGTAAACGCGTCACACAATGTGTGGCAGTGTCAACGTTGTCCTTTCCCCCAATTGCTGCAACAATATCTTGAACATCCTTTTTATTTACAGCCAAGATAGATCACTCCCATTCACTTAATCTTTATAAAAAGTATACATGTATAGACAAGTTATGTAAAGGTTTTCATTTTATTTCTCTCAATTTCCTGATAACAATGGGAATAAGAGCATCTTATGAGTTTTAGACAAATAAAAAAGGCAAATATTCAATAACAACTTGAATACTTGCCTTTTGTATCTATTAGTCTTGGATTACTTCTTAATGGCGGAGGAAGAGGGATTCGAACCCCCGCGAGCCGTTAAGCCCCTGTCGGTTTTCAAGACCGATCCCTTCAGCCGGACTTGGGTATTCCTCCAAACGAACACAACATCAATGATATTATAGCCCGTTTCAAAAGTCAATATAATTTTTATAGCTATACTGGCGTTTTCTCTAGTAAGTAACTGTTTACAGCATCCGCTACAGCTCTGCCTTCTTGAATCGCCCACACTACTAAACTTTGACCTCTGCGTGCATCACCAGCAGCAAAAATTTTAGCTTGATTAGTTCTGAAATCTTTGTTGTCAGCCACAATTTTGTTGCGTTCAGTTTGTACATTAAACGCGTGGGGTACTGTAGTTTCTGTACCTATAAATCCAATGGACAATAATACTAAATCTGCTGGCCAATGACGCTCTGTACCATCCACAATCATCATACCTTCATCAGTTTCTTCTAATATTTGAGTATACACTCCTTTGACGTTACCTATATGATCCACATCATAACGCATCGTTTGAACACCGTATGCGCGTGGCTCAGAACCAAATTTCGCTTCGTATTCTTTATGCGCATAATCCATCTTAAAGACCGGCATCGGTAATGGCCAATGGGTATTTTCTTCAAATTCAAAAGCTTCTGCTTGTTTCGTATATTTATTGAATTGGACGATAGATTTACAGTTTTCACGTAATGCAGTAGCTACACAGTCTGCACCTGTATCACCAGCACCAATTACGACTACATTTTTACCTTCAGCTGAAATCGTAGTTTCACTAATTTCACCATTTAAGTACTGTGCTTGTTCGGTTAAATAATCCATTGCAAAATGAATACCTTGGCCCATACGTCCTTCTAATGGTAGATCACGTGCGTTTTGCGAACCTGTACATAACACTATCGCATCATACGCTTCTGTTAAGTCTTCTTTAGAAATATCAACACCGATTTCTATGCCAGTTTGAAATTCGATACCTGATTGCTCCATCACACGAATTCTACGACGCACTACATCTTTATCTAGTTTCATATTAGGAATACCATACATCAATAAACCACCCGCTTCTTGTGCGCGTTCATATACCGTGACTTTGTAACCTAATTTATTCAACTCATCCGCCGCTGTTAAACCTGCCGGGCCACTACCCACAATAGCTACCCGTTCTTGTTTACGTTTTTTTGGTGGTGTAGGCTGTACCCAGCCATTTTCAAATGCTTCATCTATAATGGTACGCTCAATACCTTTGATTGCTACAGATTCACGATTAATTTTCATGACACATGATTGCTCACAAGGTGCTGGACAAACATAACCTGTAAATTCTGGAAAGTTGTTTGTTTCACTTAATCGTTCATACGCAGTTTTAAAATCTTTTTTGTATACCAAATCATTCCATTCAGGAATATAGTTACCAATTGGACAGCCTATCGTCTCACGACCGAAAGGCTCCCCCGTTTGGCAAAATGGCGTACCACAATCCATACAACGTGCACCTTGTACAGATGCCTCTTCCCGAGTAAATCTATGTTGTATTGCAGCATGATGCTTTAAACGATCAACTAATGACAACTCATCTAATTGTTGTTTGTCATAATTCATAAATCCTTTAAATTCACCCATGCAAATCCCCCCTTATGATTTAATATACTGCCGACAATGGTTTGTCAGTTTCTATATGTGTGCGCTCATCATTAAATGCTTTAAGCAATGCCTCGTCTAGTTGCGGTGTTGTTTGCTTTTGTAAGTCAATTTTCTGCATCATTAATTTGAAATCTTTTGGTATTACTTTGACAACCTTACTTTCAATATGTTCAAAGTCTTGCAGAAGTGCTTGTGCTTTTTTACTATTTGTATATTTCACATGTTCTTCAAGCATTTCTCTTAAGACAGAACGTTCTTCATCGACCGTCACTTCATCAAAGTCGAGTGTATCTAAGGCGTTATCTTGTTTGAATTGTTCAACATCTGATGGGAAGATATAACTAACTCCGCCACTCATACCTTGACCAAAGTTTTTACCTACATCTCCTAATATGACTACACGTCCACCAGTCATATATTCTAATCCATGGTCCCCTATGCCTTCGACTACAACTTGCACACCACTATTTCTAATACAGAAACGTTCGCCTGCACGTCCATTGATAAATGCTTTACCATGAGAAGCACCGTAAAAACATACATTACCAACAATAATTTCATTCTCTCGCGCTGCATTAGGAGCGTTAACAATGATTTTGCCGCCAGATAATCCTTTACCAACATAGTCATTAGCATCACCTGTGTGATGAATCGTTAAGCCTCTAGGTGTATAAGCTGCTAGACTTTGTCCTGCATGACCATTTGTATAGGCATTGATACTATCTTCAGCCATACCTTCTGCACCATGAACACGCGTGATAGCACTACCTGTAATTACGCCTACATCACGTTGTTCATTTTTTAATTGATAGTTTCCTTTATAAGTCTTACCATCGTTGATCGCTGCTTGAGCATCTGGGAATAATTGTGTTAAATCAAAGCCTTCGTCTAAATGATGATTTTGTTCAATTGATTTATGACGTTCACCATCATGTTGATACAACAAAGCTTCAATATCCATTGTATTCGCTTTAGGTCGCTGTTTTTGGTAAGGTGCACGTTGTAATAAATCTGTGCGTCCCACAAGTTCATCTACGGATTTCAAGCCAAGTTGCGCTAAAATCTCACGTAATTCTTCAGCTACAAAATGCATGAAATTCACTACATGATCTGCACGTCCATTAAATAATGCACGTAAATCTTGGTTTTGTGTTGCAATGCCTACTGGACATGTATCTTTATGACACACACGCATCATAATACATCCAAGTACTACTAATGGTGCTGTAGCAAAACCAAATTCTTCAGCACCTAAAGCACAAGCGTAAGCTACATCTTTACCAGTAAGTAATTTGCCATCCGTTTCTACTTTTACACGTGATCTCAAATCATTCATCATAAGTGTTTGGTGCGTTTCGGCTAAACCTACTTCCCACGGAACGCCAGCATGTTGAATACTTGTTTTCGGTGATGCACCTGTTCCGCCATCATAACCACTAATAACAATTTTATCTGCATAGGCTTTCGCTACACCTGCAGCAATCGTGCCTACTCCTGTTTTCGACACTAATTTCACTGTGATATCAGCATCTTTATTCGCATTTTTCAAATCATGTATTAACTGCGCTAAGTCTTCTATTGAATAAATATCGTGATGTGGAGGTGGTGAAATCAAACCTATTCCTGGTGTTGAACCCCTTACTTCCGCAATCCACGGATAAACTTTACTACCTGGCAGTTGTCCGCCTTCCCCTGGTTTAGCGCCTTGCGCAACTTTAATTTGAATTTCTTTCGCATGTAGTAAATAATCACTCGTTACTCCAAAGCGGCCTGAAGCTACTTGTTTAATAGCACTTGAATGATTACGTCCTTCTTCGTCAATAATATAACGTTCTGGGTTTTCTCCACCTTCACCACTATTACTTTTACCACCAATACGATTCATCGCTTCCGCTAATGTTTGATGCGCTTCTGCTGAAATCGAACCGTAACTCATAGCACCTGTATTAAAGCGTCGCACGATATCACTCGCTGGTTCTACTTCAGTGATATCAACAGGTGTTTGTTGCTTAAATTCCATTAAATGCCGAATATGGTCTGTACGTTTTGTATTGACTTCTTCAGAAAAAGCTTTAAATTTCTCATAATCATTTAAACGACATGCATGTTGTAATAAATGAATGGATGTCGGATTAAACGCATGACGTTGGCCTTGTTTACGCCATTGGAATGTACTTCCCGACTCAATATAAGGTGATGTTGCACTTTGACGCGCTTTATTTTCTTGATCAATCATGTCAATTGAGATTCCTGACAATTTTGATTGCGTGCCTGTGAAATAACGATCAACCACATCATGACTTAAACCTACAGCTTCAAAAATTTGTGCCCCTTGATAACTTTGAACTGTGGAAATACCCATTTTCGCCATAACTTTAATTACACCTTCAGAAAGTGTGTCTGTATATGTTTGGACATTAGCAATTACTTCACCAGACAAACGACCATCCTTAGTCAATGCTTCAATAGTACGTTGTGCTAAATACGGTACGACCGCATTCGCTCCATAGCCTAATAAACACGCTACATGATGCACTTCACGTGTTTCACCTGATAACGCAACAATACTCGTATCCATACGTAAATTTTGCGTGATTAGCAGTTGATGAATATGACTGACTGCTAGCAATATAGGCATAGCAAAACCAGTGTCATCAACTAAACCACTATCATCAAGCACTATTATTTCCTTGCCTTGTTTCACAGCTGCAATCGCTTGTTCTCCTAACTCATCTAAAGCATCCTCTAAACGACGACTATATAATGTCGATAAGCGCTGCACATTAAAGCGACTATTTTCAATTTTAGCTAATTGCGCTTCTGTTAATACCGGTTTTTGTAATTGAATACGACTTAACGCATCTTCATTAGGTTGTAATAAATTGCCTTCACTACCTAAATAAGACAACTCACTTGTTACTATCTTTTCACGATAAGCATCAATGGGTGGATTTGTAACTTGTGCAAATAGTTGTTTAAAATAATTGAACAAAGATTCATCTTTGTCATTCAAGACAGCTACTGGCACATCATATCCCATTGCACCAATTGGATCCTTTTTATTTTCAACTATTTCAGTCATATATTTGTCTATTTCTTCTTTAGTGTAGACAAATTGTCTTTGTAAACGTGATAATGTCTCCTCATCCCACTTTGAAGGCTGATATTGCACTTGCGCTAAATCTAAATCTTCTTTAAATTGGCTTAGCCAACTTTCATATGGTAACTCGTCAGCAATTTTTGCTTTCAGCTCATTATTTTCAATCACTTTATTTTGGTTGAAATCTACAAGCAACAACTTCCCAGGATTTAACTGTCCTTTGAAAGCAACTTGTTCCTCAGGCACATCGATAACTCCAACTTCTGATGAATAAACAATGTAGTTATCTTCGGTAATTGTATAACGTCCTGGTCGTAAACCATTTCTATCTGTTAACGCGCCAATTTTATCACCATTACAAAACGAAATCATCGTCGGTCCATCCCACGGCTCCATGAGGTAACTGTAATACTCATAAAATGCGCGAACATTCGCATCATTAGTTTTGTTGTATAACCAAGGTTCAGGAATTAACAGCATCGCTGCTTTTTCAGGTTCCATCGCTAACGCTAAAAATTCTAAGGCATTATCGACTATTGCCGAATCACTACCATCTTCATCTACAATTGTTTTAATTTTATGTTTATCTTTTCCAAAAACAGTATCTACTAATCGTTCTTGTCGTGCACGCATCCAATTCACATTACCTTTTATCGTATTAATTTCCCCATTATGCATTAATAGGCGATTAGGGTGCGCACGTTTCCAACTTGGAAATGTATTAGTACTAAATCGTGAATGTACTAAACCTAACTTAGAAATATAAGATTCATGAGTTAAATCTATATATAGACGTTTAATTTGATCGGAACGCAACCAACCTTTATAAACAATCGTTTTATGCGATAAACTCGTAAAATACAATGCTAAGCCTTGTGTTTCACTGTAATATTCGATTTGTTTACGTGCTAAAAACAATGCTTTATCTATAGTCGACACATCATTTAGTGCTACAAAAACTTGCTGAATTACCGGCATCGTTTTCGCAACATGTGGTGCAATAGCATCAGTATTGACCGGAACTTCTCTGTAGCCTAATACCGTCATGCCCTCTTCAGCAAAATATGCATTAAACTGACTTTCATGCTTTGTCCCTGCAATGGATTCATTAGCAAAAAAGAGTCCTACTGCATAGTGACCTTCAGCTGGTAAATCAATATCAACGTGATTAGCGAAAAATTCAAATGGAATCTCTGTCATGATACCTGCACCATCACCCGTCATTCCATCAGCACCAATACCACCACGATGATCTAATCGACGCAACATCTCCAATGATTTATCAACAATATCGTGTGTTCTTTTATTATCCATGTTGGCATAAAACCCTATACCACACGCATCATGTTCTTCTCTACTATCATATAAGCCCACATTTTTTACAGATTCGAGCATGACATTCACCCCTTTTACGAAAATTCAGAATATTCATTACGTAGAATTACTATATAGCACCTAATCAATCTGTTCAATATATAAAATAGATGATATTATTCTAATTAATAGAACGATTGTGTAAAAAGGAGTATGGTCATGGAAATCAAACAATTAAAATATTTTATTGAAGTTGCTAAAAGAGAGCATCTTTCTGAAGCTGCATTAGAATTAGACATTGCGCAATCTGCCATTAGTAGACAAATCAGTCATTTAGAGCGTGAGTTAAACGTAACGCTCTTCAAACGTGAAGGTCGTAATATCCATTTAACAGATGATGGTCATAAATTGCTTGCTGAAGCCAACAAAATCGTTGAACAAGCTGAGGATACTGTGCGGTTATTTCATAACCAATCCGAAACAAACCATTATGTCATTCGTATCGGTTATGTTGAAAGTTATACTGCTCAAATGCTCGGTTTATTAATTCAAACCTTCGAAGGTCAAAGCGACTCTAAAATAGAACCTATGTTAATGGAAGAAACAGAAATCACCAACGCGTTACTATCTGACCAAATCGACGTTGCTTTTATGGATTTATCCACTGATATCAAACAACACCGAGACCTTGATACCATTCCATTATTTGAGGAAACTTATAATATTTGTGTACCTAAAGAAGACCCGATTGCATTAGCAACCAATCCACCTTTATCACAATTTAAAGACAAAACCATTTATCAATTATACGCAACACCACAATCAATCAAGCACACCCTTGAACAGCAAATTCAACAGCGCGTACGTATAATTACGCACAAACAATTAGCAAAATATTTATTAACACACAACCGTGGTTTTATAATTACACCGTCCTATCACATTATTGATAAGCCTAACAACAAATGGGTAGAAATCTCTTTGGCTCACACTGAATTAAAACGTACCATTTGTTGTGCGACGCGCAAAGACAATCGTAAACACGATATGGCGTTACTCAAAAACACGATTATCACTTTGTTAAGTCGTGATGCTACATATCATTAATCATATGCATCATATCTTTGATCGTTATACAATTTTTTGAATTCCTAAAATTCAAAGCGTATAATCACACTGTCACAATACTAAATGTTTGGAGTCCGCTACATGAACCTTAAAAGACAGTTTAAATCTCCATTTGTTTGGAGTATTACATTATTTTGTATTATTTTTATCTGTGTATTTATCTTCACTTTAGTAAACGACCAAATGTACCGTACACCTATTGGTCAAATTACGAATATCCAAAACCTGAAAACCGAACAGGTCGTCGATGAACATCATAACCATGATACAAAGCACCAAGATCAATTGACCATACATATGTTGAATGGCAAATACCAAGGTGAAACGACTAAAATCAAACACGAATATACAGAGTCTCAAGCAGACAGTGAAGCTTTTTCACCTGGCAACAAAGTACTCATGCATATCGATAAAAAACCAAGCGATGGTTATATTGTAGAAAAGAAACGTGATAGTCTCGTTGTGGTAGTCATGGGTATTTTTTTACTCGTCATTTTATTAGTAGGTAAAAAGGTCGGTATTCAGTCTATTCTATCCCTTATATTCAATACCATAGCTATACTGACAGCAATTTATCTTCATTTACAGTTTCCTAACACTAGTCTATTTGGTTTAATGAGTATCGCTATTACATTGTCAACTACGATAACCTTATTACTCATTACCGGTTGGCACTGGCGAACGTTGGTCACAATTATAAGTACGCTGTTAGGTACCTTCCTTTGTATAGGAATTACATATGGGGTTATACAAGCAACAGATGGTGCTGGCATGAAATTTGAAACCATGAGTTTCTTAACGTTACCGCCTAAAACAATCTTTCTAGCATCCGTTATCGTAGGCTCACTTGGTGCAGTAATGGATGTAGCTATTACGATAGCGAGTGGTATGTATGAAATTTTACGTCGTAGCCCTAACATTGAGATGACACGCTGGGCATTAGCTGGACGTAACATTGGACAAGATATTATGGGCACAATGACCAATATTTTGCTGTTCTCATATTTATCTGGTAGTTTGCCAATGATTTTAATCTATCTCAAAAACGCAAATACTATAACTTATACACTCTCTATCAATTGGTCTATAGAATTATCGCGCGCAATTACAGGTGGTATTGGTATTGTCTTAACAATTCCATTAACGATTATCTTGATGCAACTGGTCTTCAAATTGCGAGGTGTTAAGCAATGAGCGCTATTACAATCTTAGGTTTAATATTATTTGTCCTGATGCTTATATTTGGAGGTAAAAAAGGACTAATTTCTTACCTTACTTTATTTTTAAATTTTATAATCTTAGTTATTTCAATCGTTTTTATTATTTTTGGCGCACCTATTTACCTAGTTACATTAATTTTTTGCATTGCTATTGCAGCGTGTAATCTTTTTGTACTAAATAGCTATAATATTAAAACACGTGCTGCGTTTTACGCTACTATCCTGACGACTTTATTGTTAATTGTAGCGATTTATTGTTCCGTAGCTGTCGGTCACTTACAAGGGTTCACGACAGAACAACAAGACGAAACATATATCTTTTCAATGAATATAGGCGTAGACATGGTAAAATTCATGGTCTTTACTGTTATTTTGGCTGTCATTGCTGCAGTAATAGATTTAGCCATCACGATTAGTTCACCCATCTATGAATTGTATGATACTAATCCACATCTAACACAAAGCGAATTATTTCATTCCGGTATGCGTGTAGGTCGTGAAATATTAGCAACATCTGCCAATACCATATACCTCGCGTATTTTGGTGGCCAGCTGACATTATTCTTTTGGTTTTTCAATTTGAAATACTCGTTCGGCCATATTATAAACTCTAAAATTTTCGCACAAGAATTTGTCACTATTTTACTTGGCGGTATTGCCGTTGCTATAAGTATACCTATAACTGCATGGTTAACATCCTGGCTGATTGTTAAAGAACAACGTAGTACCAAAACAACTTATAATGATAAGTAATGCGAGAAATATTTGAGTTAAAAGAGTTGTGTGGCAACATGTTATCAGTTCAGCCACCTACTGACAATACGACATGAGGCTGGGACATTATTAATTTGTCCCAGCCTCATTTTGCTTGTCTAAGTGCAACATTAACGGCGTTGCTTGAACTTATTCATTTCGCCATAAAAATAAGCTTGTTCACCGTGTACCGTCTCATCTAGACCAAGTTGTTCTTCGCCTTTTGTCATAGCTAGTGGAGTCCAATAACCGATACAACGCGCAAGTATATATGTCATCATCACACTAAATACAATTGTTACGAATACAGCAAGAAATTGGCTACCTACAGCTTGCCAATTTCCTCCTGCCAGTAATCCATCTTGAATAGTAGGATTTGCGCTATGGGATTGGAAAACACCGGTTAGTAATGCCCCAACAATACCACCAACACCATGAATACCAAATGCATCCAACGCATCATTATAGTTGAGTTTAACTTTGATGTAGTTAATAACTAAATAACAACACCCACCACCTATTAATGCCATTATTATTGCTTCAGCGTAATTAACAAAGCCTGCTGCTGGTGTGATTGCCACGAGTCCAGCTAACATTCCAGACAGCATCCCAATTAAACTCGTTGTTTTTTTAGATACATATTCTAATACTGACCAACCTAATGCGCCTGCGCTAGCTGCTAAAACAGTATTTACAAAAGCAAGTATAGCAATATTATCTAATGTAAATGCACTACCAACATTAAAGCCGTACCAACCTAACCATACGAAGATTCCTCCAATTAAAGTAATGACTAAATTATGCGGAGGTCGTTTATCTACATTATGTCCAGCCTTAATCATTACAGCTAACACTAAACCTGAAACACCGGACGTAATGTGTACTACTGTACCGCCAGCATAATCAATCGCACCTAAATGTTCGATCCATCCGCCTCCCCATACCCAATGAGCTACTGGGCTATAAACAAGCAATACCCATAAACCTACAAATATTAAGTATGGTATAAATTTCATTTTTTCAGCAATCGAGCCTGATAAAATCGATACTGCTATCGTACAAAACATTAATTGAAATAACATAAATAACGCTAATGGCACATGCGGCGACAAACTTTCATGAGTAGCAAATCCTACGTTGTGTAATCCGAGAAAACTAAAATCTCCTAACCACCCATTGCCCTGACCAAAACTAAGCGAAAATCCTGCCAAAACCCACACAAAAGTTACAATGACAATAGCAGACATACTTTGCATTACAGTATTTAAAACATTTTTAGATTGCACTAAGCCACCATAAAAAAGACTTAGTCCCGGTGTCATTAACCACACCAGTAATGTACATAGAAAAACAAACAATGTATCTGACATATTCATATACTTCACTCCTTTTTAGGAGCATATACCGTTGATAGTGCAAAAGCAAAAATGCGTTATGAAACGTAACATAGTGTGTCAATTTTCATAACACATTACACATCATTCAAGTTATTATTTGTTTTAAAATATACACGCGTTTGTCTTCTAACTCACCCTCACCACAATATTGATAACCACAACGTTCATATAATCGTTGTGCTTGTTCATTTGTGTCATTGACCGCTAAATAAATTTCGGTAATCATAGGAAATTGTTCATGTATGTATTGTGGCAACGCTTGGATTACTGCTGTACCAATGCCGAGATTGCGATAACGCGCGTCGACACCAAATGAACGAAAAAACACTGCTTGTTCATTTGTAGTATACGGTTTTATCCCTTCACCAAAATGCAAAGTAAAAAAGGCGATGCACTGCTGACGATCATTGTAGACCAATGTCGGACAACGTTCATTATCAAGCTCTGCTAATTTAATGTTATCTTCGGGTGTTTTAGTAAACTGTCTATCGTGGGATTGTATATAAAAATCCATTACATCTTGAATTAATTGTGGTCGATAACTTTCAAAATACATATTACTTCCTCTTTTCATTATCTTCTGATTGCAACCAAGTTAGTACAGCTGGTGCTATACGTGTCACATCATCTTTTTTTATCCACTGTACATCAGTAATTTCACTTGCAGGTTCGATGTTCTGCCAATTGATGTCTTGGGTTGTACTAAAGCAAATCAGCTTAGTCAATGTATTGGGTTGAGGATAGGCCTCACCAACAACAATATTACGATAATACAACTCATGTTCCGCTACAGTTAAACCTAATTCTTCTTCAAGTTCTCTTACGAGTGCAGCGGTCAACGTTTCATTCTCATCAATTTTACCACCCGGGAAATAATATTTAGCTCTATTTCTAGCTTGTACAAGTAATAATTCAGACTCTGTTTCCACTACTAAACATACACAGGTAATCATGTCGTATCACACCTTCTAGTTATTTCCAATTACAATATTTTCATTCGTTAGTATTGTTATGTTATCATATTGCAGTATTGAGCGAATAGCTCAACTTGCAATCAAATAAGACATACAACATAACTATAAACAAGTATCACCAACGACAGATAAATGGAGGTAACATCATGGCTAAAAAAACAAAACTACATCGCGTCTCTAATTTCATTAATTTTACTGGAGTTGCGATAGAAGGATTTAATTGGTATGCATATCGCTCTAACAACAAAAAACTGCTTTATGCGAGCATGGCCATTTCAACAACTGGTGCTATTTTAGATTTTTATACTGCATTAAAATCACCACGAAAATTTGTAAAATTATTTTCTACTTTTACCTTAGCAAGTACATTGGTCACTACGGTGAAGCGATTAAAATCAATGAAATAAAAAAATAGCGTAAACACTAGAGTCACACTCTACGTTTACGCTATTTTTTATTTAATGTATAAATTTATGATTTGCTACTTGTGAAGCAGGCACCGTTCTAAATGTTTTAACACCTGGTGCTGCACTATAGTTCATTTCCGAAACATAGACACTGCCGTCACTATTCACACGTTCTACAAATGCAACATGACCATAATACCCTGCATCAGTTTGCAAAATAGAACCGACTGTTGGTTTACGATCTACTGTATAACCATCTTGTGGCGCAGCATTGTCCCAATTATTAGCATTCCACCAATACGTGCTAATACCTTTACCGATTTGAGCACGACGATTGAATACATGCCATGTACACTGACCCCAATCATACAAATTAGAGTGGTTAAACACTGGCGTCTTGTAACTCGTACCTGATGATGTAGAACCACCAGAAGTACTTGAACTACCAGTTACTTTCAAACGCTGGCCTGGATATATGAAATAATCAGACAATCCATTAAGCTCCATAATTTTTTTGTAAGTTGTTCCATACTTCGCTGCAATCGCAGATAATGAATCTCCGGATTTCACAGTATAATAAGATGTTGTCGATGTATTTGAACTTGTTGAGCCAGATGTAGAAGTTGATGTAGATCCTGAAACTTTTAGGCGTTGTCCTGGATAAATAACATAATTATTTAAACCATTTAAACTCATAATCTTTTGATAAGACGTGCCGTACTTAACTGCAATTGAAGATAGTGAATCTCCAGATTTCACTGTGTAATATGTAGTATTTGAGCTCGTTGTTGTCGAACTAGACGAACTTGTTGTCCCTGATACCGTTAATACTTGTTTTGGGAAAATAACGTTAGATGTTATGTTATTGAGTGATTTTAATTTTGAAACTGACATATTATATTTATTCGCAATCGACCAAAGTGAGTCCCCACTCTGCACTTTATACGTCGTTGCTCCTTCTGCATGTGTTGCGGCTACTGCTGCCACAGCACTACTTCCAATGACCGTCGCAATGATTTTCTTTTGCACTTTTGATAAGCCTCCCTAATACTGTAAAAACTTAGAATTCATTTCTTTTCTTTTCATATTATACACGTCCTAATTGTTAATTAGTATATTTTTTTGATGACATTATGATTACAAAGCATTTTAAAAATTAATTAAAAATATACAATTCAATTGTTCGCCACTATATTTTTACAGTACCATTTATCAGCGTGCGTCATTACGTTAAACCTTAATACCTTCTTTACATGCCTTGAATTATGGCTGGTCAAAAGTTTTAATTTCAATATTTTCAATACCAAAATAATGTGCTAGCATCGTTCGGTAATTCGTATGATCAATTGCTATTTTTTTCTTATGCTCACCTTTAGATATCGTAACATTGCGTTTAGACATTGTGACACGCCCATTTGTGAGTGCCTTACTAATAATTAATTCTCGTACAAAAATAGATTGTGCATCATATTGATTAAATTCAATACCCGAAGCAAAATCAGCAAGCGTTTGAGATTCAGTCGCAGCTTGATACTGTATCACCCATGCACTACCGTTATATTTCAAAAACCGATAATTCATCTGGTCTACCCATTCAATTTTAAAGTAACCATTAACATCTTCGACAATTTTTGATTGTGATAATGGTAAAGCTTGTTGTGGTACATCTGCGTAACCCACATCTGCCACAAAATCTCCCTCTGGCAAAGTAACGATAAGTGACATATGTGAACCTTCCATAGCCCACCCATCACCTGTATGAATTGTTGCTGCTACCATTTTGACACTAAACCCTTTTGCAGCTAAAAAATTACGAAACAAACGATTTTGCTCATAACAAAATCCCCCACGTTGTTCGACAATAATTTTGTACAACATACTTTCATCATCTAATGCAATAGGTTGATTGTTTTGCACATTAATATTTTCAAACGGTACGTGTAATACATACTGCTGAATAAGATGGTTCAACGTAGTCAAATTCACTTCACTATATGTCCCGAGATCCGCATTTATATAGTCCTCTAACTGTGAAAAATCAGTCATCTTAAGTCACCCTTTTCAATATCATTTAATTTTATAGTGCACCGTAAACTATAATGAAGCAATAGCTTTGCTTAAACAATTAAAGCCTTTCGCTAAACAAAAAATCAAACGCTTATATAATATAAACGTTCGATGCCATCGTTGTTTTCATTTATTTTGAGAGTACTAATTCCATAATCATTAATGTGCCTTTACGCCACTGAACACGTTGGCCTGAATCTTTAAATTGACATTTTGTATAAAGTGCCTGTGCAGTTGTATTATCTATATTTACACCTAAAACTATGCTAGTTATATGTGGATAATATTCGGCAATAAAGGCAGGCAAATGTTGCAAAGCTGCTGTTGCATATCCTTGATGTAAAAAACGTGTATCAGTAGAAAAACAACGTAACAATAATGTTGAACTGTGTGTTGTGTAGGATTCAAATTCATGGTGCTCTTGTAAGGCGAAATAGCAAACTAAATGCCGATCTTGATTGAAACACACAATCGGATGATGCCTGTCACTAGCCTGTTGAATATTATTACTAGGGTAGTCCGTAAATTGTAATTGTGTTTCTGTTAACTCATATTGCTGTATCTGCACCTGATATTTTGTAGAATAGTTTTCTAATTGCATAATGTTCACCCCTAATTTTTACCTCTATCGTTAGCTTGTAAAAAATTTATCATGAATATTGCGGTCTGTCACTCACCATAGCTAGTTTGTTTTTTATCGCCGAATACACTTTGATAGTTACACTCATTGTCGATAATAGGGAGTAGTCAGCAATCAAGTATTATTTAAAAACTTTAGCCTCCCAACCCGGCAAGGATGACTAGCATTGATAAAGTGGAACACGTGCACAAAATCTTCCAACAATGTCGAGTAATTTATCGACAATCTATGGTGTGGGACGAATCAATGATGTATCACACTTTTGTTTTAGAACGTAAATAAACCTTACATGACAGTTCGTTTAAGATTTTCATTTAATATTGGCAGTACTTTGGGCCGACTCCTGCTGAAATTGCACTCGCCGAAGAATACTGGCTGAGGCTGTGCCCGCAGAAAGCGTGCACAAAAAAACTGCCAACAAAGTGTATAACTTTGTCGACAGTATATGAAACGGGATAGCAATCTATTGCTATCCCAGCCTCGTTACTTTAATGTGCCATTATAAAAATTGCACAATAAAAATCAAGATAATGACGATAGGTAAAATGAATTTAATTAAATAATACCATGGACTAAACAATTTAAATTTATCGCGTCCAAAATAATCACGTAAAGCTTCCTTATCCAATAATTGTCCTACCACTAACGTCGTTCCAAGAGCGCCTATTGGCATCAAGATATTAGAAACTAAGAAATCCATATTATCAAAAATCGTCCCTGCAGCAAATTGAATATTACTCAAACTACTAAATGATAATGTAGCAGGTATACTAATAGCAAAAACAAGTATACTACCTATCACCGCAACACGCTTACGCTTAGTATTATCATTTTTAGTAAAATTAGAGACATTCAATTCTAACAACGAAATTGAAGATGTTAACGCTGCAAATAAAAATAGTATTAAGAAAATTAAATAAAACCCTGCACCAAAAGTCATTTGTTCAAATACTTTTGGTAACACTATAAATAACAGCCCTGGTCCTTCTGTCGGTTGGTAACCGAAAGCTGATATAGCTGGGAATATTGCTAAGCCAGCTAAAATAGATACTAAAATATTCATTGCTACTATAGAAAGTGCTGATGTTTTGATTGTCATTTCTTTCGAGGCATAACTAGCATAAGTAATCATACCCGTTGTTCCAAGTGATAATGTAAAAAACGATTGCCCTAGTGCAAGCAAGATTCCTTCTACCGTAATATCTTGAACTCGAGGTTCTAAAATATAACGCAAACCACTCATCGCACCATCAAGTGACAATGATTTTAGTACAATTAATATTAAGAAGATAAAGAGTAATGGCATCATAAATTTTGATGCTTTTTCTAAACCTTTTTCTACCCCTAACATAACAATCACCGTCGTTAAGAGTATAAATATCCCTTGTCCAACTATTGTCAGCCATGGATTACCAATAAGTGCTTCGAATTGTAAGTTGCCAATTTGATTACTTTGTAACGTTACAATGTGATATATCACGTTACAAATATAAATAATAATCCAGCCACCAATAACACTATAAAAACCAAATAAGATAAATACTGCTAAATTACCATTCCAGCCTATAATATTGAGCCATTTTTTCCCGGTTAGTTTTTCGTAAATCTTAGTAGTGTACGTTTGTCCCATTTTACCGACTGTAAATTCCATAATTAGTAACGGTAAGCCTACGAGCAAGGTAAAAATTAAGAACATTAATAGAAATGCTCCACCGCCGTTTACCCCTGCCATATATGGAAATTTCCACATAGCTCCTAGTCCAATAGCGGAGCCAGCACTTGCTAAAATAAAGCCAGTCGATGTCTTCCATTGTGATTGTTTAGCCATTTCCAACATCCTTTATATATAAAACTTCATTGCGTTAAAGCGTTCAATAAACATAGAATCTACTATACCATTTTTCAAAATCCAACACAATAGAATCTAAAGAAGTTATTATTTATATATTTTTATAATAAAAATAAACCTATAGATTGGCTTTTAGCTCAATATAATTGTCAGAAATTTCATTGTATTTACCCTAAAATTATGGTATACTGGTATGCGTTTTGTGCAAGATTTATCTTTATCAAAATAGTTTGATTTTTCTAATAATTGAGGTAATTGAAATGAACAAATTAATATTAATATCTGGTTTCATGCTATTCTCATTCTTTTTTGGGGCAGGTAATTTAATTTTCCCGCCGATGCTCGGATATACTGCTCAAAGTAACATGTGGATAGCGATGGCCGGATTTGCAATAACTGGTATTTTAATGCCTTATTTAACAGTTATTGTCGTAGCTTATAAAAATGGCGGTGTAGAGAGTATTGGAAATAAAGTGCACCCCATTTTCGGGTTAATCTTTGCGATATGCATTTATTTATCAATCGGTGCACTTTATGGTATTCCTCGAGCGGCTAACGTAGCTTATGAAATTGGCACAAAAAACTTACTACCCGTACATAATCAGTGGACACTTATAGCATTTTCTATTGTTTTCTTTTTCATTGTGTATATCATTGCACTTTATCCAAGCCGTATAATTGATAATTTAGGCAAATATTTAACACCCATTCTGATATTTATAATCGCACTATTATGTGTGTTAGTCTTTATTAACCCTGAAGGTTCCGTCCAACAACCGGGAGGAGAATACACATCAACACCAATAGTCTCAGGTATACTCGAAGGCTATTTCACAATGGATTTAGTAGCTGCACTCGCCTTTTCGGTAGTTATTGTGCAAATGTTTAAATTAAATGGTGTGAATGATCATAAAACATTAGTTAAAAGTGTCATTAAAGCCGGGTTAATCTCAGCGCTATTATTAGTAATTATTTACTTTTCATTAGCTTATCTCGGCGCTTCTACCACACATCCTGGTTTCAAAAATGGTACTGATATACTAACTTTTAACTCATTACGTGTTTTTGGCACTTTTGGTAACTTAATCTTTGGTATCATTGTCATCTTGGCTTGTCTAACGACTTGCATTGGTTTAGTTAATGCCTGTGCCGCATTTGCAATGGAAAAACTTCCAAAGATTTCATATAAATCGTTTGTACTGATTTTTTCACTTTTAGGTTTTTTAGTGTCGACACTTGGCTTAAATCTAATCTTACAATTTGCTGTGCCATTGTTAACATTTATTTATCCTACATCAATCGTATTAGTACTGATTTCGTTACTTAGTATTTTCATTAAATTTGATATGCAATATACTTTTATAATTCCAACCATTGTGACTTTAATCATTTCAGTACTACAAATAGCTGTCGATTATGACTTATTAAATATACTCAATAGTCTCTATCATTTATTACCATTAGCAAATATCCAATTAGCATGGCTTATACCATTTATTGTGTTAACAATCGTTGGCCTCGTTATTGATTATTTCCTAAGTAATAACGCAAAACCGGAAACTCACCAAAATTAACGTTCAATTTATAGCGATGGCTGCCCTAAAGGCACCATCGCTTATTTTATTATTATGCTTAATTGCACATCTGATGTCTCTCTACTAGTCATACGTTACTGGTTACTATATAATATCCTTAAATAAGTAAGACATATATACTGGAGGAGAATGTTATGCAAATGTTCAATCCTTTTTTACAAACTATCGAAAATGAAACTCACCGAACAAAAGTTGCTGAATTATTCACATGGGTGGCAGAGACATTCCCACAACTTGAAACGACAATCAAATGGAACCAACCAATGTTTACAGATCATGGTACTTTTATTATTGGTTTTAGTGTGGCAAAACAACATTTTTCTGTTACGCCGGAAGCGCAAGGATTATCACCTTTTGTTGAGCGTATTACTGAAGCAGGCTATAGCCAGACACCAAATTTATTCCGTATTAAATGGACACAAGATATCGATTATGATTTATTACGAGACATGATTCAGTTTAATATTGATGACAAGGCAGACTGCACGACTTTTTGGCGTAAATAACATCAAACCCTACTCAATCTTAAGATAGTAGGGTTTGATGTTATTTATTGTAATTCAGCTAAAAAGCGAATGATATCTTGTTCTACCACTTCTCGAGCTTTACCATGCGTTATTAAATGCTCACCCTCTTCATAACCTTTGACTGACTTATGTTGATGTGCAATATGCTCATAAATATAATGTGCGCTTTTAGAATAAGCTGGTTCATCTTGTTGACCATATTTAATAACTATAGGTGCTTGGATACTTGGCAACTGTAGCATAATGTTATCTACAACATTTTTAAACATTTCAAATCCCGCTTCGTATGAGCGTATATCAGCCACTTGACGTTCTATTTCGGTTTGGTCTAAGCCTAAAATATCACCCATACGTCGACCATATGCTTCTAAACGCATTGCTAAGCCAGCATCGTCCTTTTTATACGGTACTGACATCGCAACGACACTATGCACTGACTTGGTTTCACTCAGTTTAAGGGATAGCAATCCTCCCAAAGACACACCTAACACTGTGATCTTATCATAACCTTTGTCTTGTAACAGCTCATAACCATCTTGGGCATCTTGCCACCAATCGGCTATAGTATAAGCCATTAAATCCTCGAGCATTTTTCCATGTCCTTTATATGATGGGACGTAGCAAGTGTAACCTGCTTTATGTAATTTAGTAGCTAATAGTTTAACATCACGTACCGTCCCAGTGAATGAGTGTAATAACAATACAGCGTGTGATGCGCCTTCATACTCTAAATATATTGGATTAGGTTCTTTTACTTTAATCATTTATGTCACTCCACGCTTTTAATTTCACTATTATTATAACAAATATCAATAACTCTAGATTACATCTTATTTAAGTCGTAAAAATGTTGATGAGTCATCTCACTCACCAACATAATTATCAACCAACATGTCATTCATTACTGATAAATTGTAACTCATAAACGGCCTTGTCATCGAATGAATTAAAATTATCTATTTTAGCATTAAGATAGATTTCTTGTTGTTTTCTACTAACATTATGTTTATATGTTATTTTGACATGTAAATCTGATTCGTAGCCATTATTTTTCAAAGTACGATCGATTTCTTTAAAAACATCATTATTTATCGGTAATAAATAACCTTCTTTACTTGGCAACATACTAACATGTTTACGTTGAAGTACATCGTTCTCTCCAATAAAGATTTCTATTTCAATATTTTTGGCAGCTCCGCCACCTAAATTATAAAGTTTGATATAGTCTACATTTTCTAACTCGTTATGATCCTCTATATTTCTAACTTTTAATCTACCATCATTTCGCGAAATGAGTATTTGGTTAAATCCTAATGCTGGAATAAAACTTATTTTCATTTGATACAATTGGATAGACACAGAAACAAAATAAAATAATGCCATAACAAATGTCCCAATTGAACCAATGGCTGAAATGATATTAATCATAATTAAACCTCCTTTTAACTTATCGTTG
Organism: Staphylococcus sp. GDX8P114P-2; assembly: GCF_017892945.1. Taxonomy (NCBI): domain Bacteria; kingdom Bacillati; phylum Bacillota; class Bacilli; order Caryophanales; family Staphylococcaceae; genus Staphylococcus; species Staphylococcus sp. GDX8P114P-2. The sequence continues at coordinate 28,712 of NZ_JAESMB010000005.1, forward strand.
TATCTATCCCCGTTTTGCTATAGGTTCACACTTCTTAATTAAACTTAACTTGTATTACATAACATCAACATGCTAACCACAAGCCACTGCTGACTTTAACATAATTAAAATTGTCACCCAAAATTTAACCCACCATTAACATCATATTCATATTTAATAATTTATTTTATTAACTTATATAAATATTTTATTATTTACATATGATTATGATAAGCTTTAGACAAACTAATGATGGGGGACGCACAGCATGTCATTTTTTTCACTTAAGCCAAAGTTCTTAATACATAAATTTATCGTCATAAGCATTCTTTCTGTACTACTTACTAGCATCTTGCCATACAATACCGCTAAAGCAGATGATGCCTTTAGTTCTATGAGTGAACTCATGGAAAACACAACTGAAGGTAGCGACTGGCAAATCACGACTACGGATCGGGGTAGCGATGTATTAATTGCTGCTATACATGGAGGCGGTATCGAACCTGCTACTTCACAACTCGCAAGTCTAATCGCGAGCAATGGGGGCTATAACTATTATTCATTTCAAGGTGTGCGTCCAACAAATAATGGAGAATTACATGTCACATCTACAAATTATGATGAACCTATTATTCAACATATGCAATCCACTGCTAACCGCTCTGTCACTATACACGGAGCTTTGGGTACTGAGCCCGTTACATATATAGGAGGCAAAGACCAATCATTGATCTCGAGAGTTGAAGACGAGCTTAGCAACGCAGGTTTTGAAGTCCAAGAATCACCTAATCACCTTTCCGGTAATTCTGATAATAATATAGTCAATAAAAATAAGCGTGGAGAAGGTGTTCAACTCGAATTAACTACAGCAATGAGACAATCTCTATTTAGTAACAATGATATTTCTAAAATCTCAAGAATGAATGCGTTAAATTATAATAGTGAAATGTATAGCTATGCCCATGCCATCAATACTGCGCTATCAACAGACAATTAATACCATATATTATACCTTTGTAAGCATTCAAGGGTATAATTTTTTGTTGTTTTATAGTCCTTTAGTTACAGTTTGATACCATTTTAAAAAATTCTAATAATTTTAACATTATTTTTTTAAACATAATGGTTTGCTTTGCTAACTAAAAACAGTTAAAATTGACAACTGTGATGTTTTAGAAAAGAGGTAATGTGTCATGTCGGATAGTATACTATCTAATAAAAAGAGAAATACCATAATTTTAGTAATGTTAAGTAGTGCCTTTGTGGCCATGCTAAACCAAACTTTACTAAATACAGCTTTACCAGCCATTATTACAGGATTACAAATCACAGAAACTACTGCACAATGGTTGATTACTGGTTTCATGTTAGTGAATGGTATTATGATTCCACTAACTGCCTTCCTCATGGATCGATTCCATACTAGACCGCTTTATATTTTTGCCATGAGTGCTTTTTTAGTCGGCTCTATTGTCGCCGCACTTTCTCCTAGTTTTACCTTGCTCATGATTGCACGTATCATACAAGCAGTCGGAGCCGGTATCTTATTACCACTCATGCAATTTACTGTTTTTACGCTCTTTCCACCGGAAAAACGTGGCTTTGCCATGGGTCTTACAGGTATTGTAGCGCAATCAGCACCGGCTATTGGACCTACTTTAACCGGCTTTTTAATCGATACGTTTAGTTGGCGTGCGCCATTTATCGTGGTAGCAGCGATTGCTATTATTGCCTTTATTATTGGAACAATCTTTGTAGAGAGCAATAACACTACAAAACACACTGAACTAGACAAAACTTCCGTCGTTTATTCTACTTTAGGTTTTGGGTTAATGCTCTATGGCTTTAGTAGCGCAGGTAATCTTGGCTTTGGCTCACCCATCGTCATACTATCCTTAATTATTGGTTTAATCATTGTAGCTATATTTGTTCTACGTCAAATTAAACTCGATAATCCATTATTAAATATGAAAGTTTTTGCCAATAGAACATTTTCGTTATCAGCTTTTAGTTCAATGATTCTATTTATTGGTATTGTAGGCCCTGCCTTATTAATCCCAATGTATATTCAATCAGGTTTAGGTTTATCGGCAATTTTATCAGGCATAGTTATTTTACCAGGAGCCGTCGTCAATGCTTTTATGTCTGTTTACACCGGTAAAATTTACGATAAATATGGTTTGAAAATCTTAGCTATCCCAGGCTTTATCTTACTCATCATTATGACAATTTTACATTGTTTCTTAACTACAGAAACTCCTTATTGGTATATCGTAGTTATTTACGCGGTGAGAATGTTTGCTGTAGCACTCATCATTATGCCTTTGAATACAATTGGTATAAATGCGCTACAACCAGAAAATATTTCTCATGGAACAGCTATCATGAATTCGCTACGTATTATAGCAGGAGCAATCGGCACTGCTGTGATGATTACTATTTTATCTATTGTACGTAAAAATTATGCTGTTGCACATGCAGACCAAAGTAAAATAGATATAATGCAACATTCTACAGTTTTAGGTGTCGATGCCGCCTTTATCTTTACTACTATTTTATTATTTATTGGATTTGCCTTAACACTCATGATCAAACAACCTAAAAAATCTTAATGTTTTAAGTTGAGAGACTCTATTGATATAACAGAAGCCCCATTCATTACACTCATGTAATGAATGGGGCTTCTTTTTTAAAATGTTTCGTATGAAACATTTTAGTGGATAACTAGTCACATAATGCCTATACACAAAAGAATCATCACGATAGTTAATAATATTGCTCTACCTATAATAATACGATCCCAATGCGTTTGTATTGTTCGTAAATTAGAAGGTACTTTATGTGCTTCTGCTGCAGTGGTGATAACTTTATGAATCGGTTTAGATTTAAAATTATATATAAAGATATAACCTAACATTAGTAAAAATGCTATAACATATTCTAAATTACCTACACGGAGCCCACCATTAAATATTACTGCAGCCACAATAGCAAATAACCCAACTGTACCAAATTGAGGCATACGTTTATCTGCTATTTGATGTATATGACCCAACACGTCTACCATACTTTTATCTCTACATTTACGTAATGCTTGAACACCAATGATACTGAAAAATACATCTACGCCAAAGACAACACCAATCATTAAGATTGCTATGATACCTGCAACTAATTCCATCATATCACCTTGTTTTTATGCTTTCGCTATTACTGTGTTCAATTCATTAGCCGCGTGTCAACATGGCTCATTTTCACAACAGTTACCCTATATCTTCCCACTTTAAAATTTCCCAAAACAGTAGATCTCACACGATGTAATATCTATAAATTAAAATAATGCACCATTTACAACTTTTATAATTGCATATTATTGTGCTGGTGCCAATTGCCACTGATATGGTTCAGGCAATGTATCCCAAGCCCCGTCTATTTCATCGTGTTTCAATAAGCAATCATCTAATTGTTGAATAAGTTCATCCTGTTGTAGATTTGTACCTATGATGACAAACTGTGTATGACGATCACCGTATTCAACGTCCCAATTTTCAACAACGTCCGGTCTGTCTGCTAATATGTCTCGCTGTGCCTCCGGTGACATACTCGCTACCCAATATGTTACCGGACTTATATTACATGATGAGCCCGCTTGAGATAACAAACATGCCACTTGGTTATATTGCGCTAACCATACAATGCCTTTCGTACGTACGATATTTTGTGGTAATTGCTCTAACCATGCGTGAAAACGTTCTGCATGGAATGGTAATCGTCTATCATAAACTAAGGAAGTAATACCATATTCTTCAGTCTCTGGCGTATGTGTACTATGTCCGCCTTCAGTTAACTCTTCAATCCAACCTGCTGATTGGCTCGCTTGATCAAAATCAAATAATTGTGTATTTAATACCTCAGACAAATCAACTTCAGCATTAACCGTACGAATCACTTTCGCTGTTGGTTGTAGTTGTCGCAATATACTTTCTAAATGTGTTAAATCCGCTTCGTGAACCAAATCTGTTTTATTTAAAATAAGTACATCACAAAATTCTACTTGGTCAATTAATAAGTCTGCAATAGAACGTTCATCTGTATCATCTGTCCCTTGGTTACGATCAATTAATAAATCTTCTGAGTTAATATCATTAACAAAGCGATTGGCATCGACGACCGTAACCATGGTATCTAGCGTACAAATCGCACTTAAATCAATACCTAAAGCGTCATCCATATAGGTAAATGTCTGCGCTACTGGCACAGGCTCGGAGATACCTGTAGATTCAATGACTATTTGATCAATATTTCCTTTATGTACAAGCTGTTGTACTTCTTGCAACAAATCATCACGCAATGTACAACAAATACAACCATTGGATAGTTCTACCAATTTTTCATCAGTTCGTGACAAACCACCCCCATCTGCTACCAAGTCTTTATCAATATTTACTTCACTCATATCATTAACTATTACCGCTATACGTCTACCCTCTCGATTTTGTAAAATGTGATTGAGTAACGTGGTCTTACCTGACCCTAAATACCCACTTAATACCGTAACTGGAATTTTGCCCATAACATCAAAACCTTTCTAAATCGTAATTATTACGTTTTGTATTATATTAGAACTTTTCGAAATAAGCAAATGCATTTAATGAATAATCGCGAGTGTTTACTTTTCAAATAAATCGTATGACAAGATTGTCATTTGAAATGTCACTTCATATTGTCGAAATTTATCATGTAGCTCCTTATACTGAAAGTAACAACGTTAGGAGGTATTATGTGAAACGATTAATCAAATCAATCATAGGTATATTTATTTTTATCGTAATAGTTTGGAGTGCTTTGCTTCTTTGGAAGGTTTACGCAGAGCAACATACTGATAATTCAGCAGTTGCAGACTTGGCAAAGTTTAATCCATTAATACAAAGTGAAAATTATTATATTAAAACGCAAGAACCAACAAAGGTTGATAAACAGGATAATTCACACAATGTTTATAAGTATAAACAGCAGGCAGTAGATAAAAATGGTCATCGCAAAATGATTACATTTAATGCTTTTTCAGATAAATTAAAAATTAATCATTATTTAAAAGTAGAAGTAAAATTAGATAGAGTGCAAAGTTATAAAGAAGTATCTCAACAACAAGTCCCTTCAAAAGCATTACAACGTATCGATTCATAAACAAAGACTTAGACAAGTGATATACTGTCGACATAGTTTCTGACTTTGTTGGCAGTTTTTGTTCACGCTTTCCGCGGGCACTGCCTTAGCTTGTAGTCTGCGGCGAGTGCTATTCCCGCAGGAGTCGGCTCAAAACACTGCCCATATTATTAGAAAGACTTAGTTGAACTGTTGTCTAAATTCTAAAATAAGAGTGGGATATTATTGTTTAGTCTTACATCACTATAGACTGTCTATATAGTTTCTGGCTTTGTTGGCAGTTTTTGTTCACGCTTTCCGCGGGCACTGTCTTAGCCTGTAGTCTGTAGCTAAGGAGTCGACCTAAAGTCTCGCCAATATTAACGAAAAAAGCACTCATCATTTAGATAAGTGCTTGCTACAATCAGACAGACATTTATTGTTGTTGATGAAAACGATAATGCAGTTGTCTTACCTCTTCTGCTAAATCTTCTACAGGTCCTTCAACTTCAGTATCAGTAATGACATCTTGGATACGCAAATGTCGAACTTTAGAAGGCGGGACGTCTAACTCTTGTAACCACTGTGACAATTGTGCCGATGAACTTGCGTAGACAATCCGATTAAGACCGACCCAACCATGTGCAGCTGCACACATTGGACAATGCTCCCCTGAAGTATATACCGTTGCTGTAGCGCGTTCATCTTCAGATAAGTGGTTCGCCGCCCAGCGCGCTATCGCAAATTCAGGGTGTTGTGTATGGTCACCGCCAGAGACATGGTTAAAGTCTTCAAATAAAATTTCTCCATCCGCTGCAACAAGTATAGAGCCAAATGGTTCGTCATTCGTTTGCAATGCAGTTTCAGCCAATGTAATACAGCGTCGTAAGTATTTTAAATCTTGTTCATTGATCATTACACTGTTCCTCCCTCTCCCAGTTAGCTTTTAATTATAACTTTAATATAGTACAGGCGAGATAGCTAATATTTCACCATAGTCCATACTTTAATCTGCTAACAATGTTTAACTTTCTAGTAAATGAGAGAAATAGTAATGTAAGGAGGTCAACGTTATGAAAGAACTAACAGATAAACAAATTAGTACTTATCAATTTAAGGATGATGGCACAATTCCGAATAACCCCACATACCCATTAGTGATATATAAGGATTTACTCACAAGCAATGATCAAGCTGAACAGATTTTAGCGCATAACAATTGGCTAGACGCTTGGCGTGGTGGCATATTCAACCAACACCATTATCACAGCAATACCCATGAAGTCCTTGCAGTTGTAACTGGAGAAGCTTTTCTCCAACTTGGCGGTGCTTCAGGTAAACAATTAGCTGTCGCATCTGGTGATGTCCTCATTTTACCAGCAGGCACTGGTCATAAATTAGTCGATAGTAGTCCCGATTTTACTGTTGTTGGCGCCTATCCTAATGGTATAAGTTATGATTTCTGTACAGGACAACCACAAGAACGTCCTCAAAATGTCGATAACATCGCAACGGTAACACTACCTGCAAAAGACCCTTTATTTGGTAGCCAAGGTCCTTTATTCAATTATTGGCAATAAACAAATAAGCTAGAAAAGTTGAATTATACTTTTCTAGCTTACTTTATGTGTATTAACTTTTTTATTATGTGATGTTATTAATAAAAGTACTGCCTAGTACATCTCTGACATCATGTATCACTAAAAATGCTTTATCATCTTCTAAATATACTAAATTTTTAATTTTTGTCACTTGCGATTGAGGCACTACTACATAAAGCATACCTGAGTCATTTTTTGAGTAACCACCCTTACTCGGTAAAATCGTTGAACCTCTACCAGTGAAACTATTAATTTTGTCAGCAATTTGTTCATTATGTTCTGAAATAATCGTTACCGCTTTTTTAGGGTTAAAACCTTCAATGACAAACGATGTTGCGCGTTCCGTAATAAACAACATAATTATCGTAAATAGTACGTTTTTTAAAGGTAATACCATTAAAAATGATAACACGATTAAACTATCTAGTAAGAAAATAGATTTAGCAGTTTTAAATCCAAAATATTTATTTAATATTCTAGCAATAACAGCAGGTCCTCCTACCGTACTGCCTGTCGACAAAACGATACCCACACTAATACCAATAATCGCTCCACCAAATACTGAGTTGATAACAAAATCATCAATCCCTAAATTTATATCTTTAGTAAGTCCTAAAAATAATGAAAGTGCAGTATTGGATATAACAGTATAAATAGCTACTTTTTTACTTAAAAATTTCCAACCTATAATAATAAGAACTACATTTATTAGTAATGTGGTGATTGCTGGTGAAAAACCAAAAGCATATTTTAATGCTAATGAAATACCCACAGTTCCACCATCCCCTAAATTAGAGCCTAGTAAAAAACCGTTTACGCCGATAGCATTTATAAAAGTACCAATTAAACATAGAATGATGTTTTTATAGTGATTGTTAATAACAGCTAACATGATCTCACCTTCTCTTATATATAATTAACCCGTACATACTACCATATAGCTACCTATAAATGATACGTATTTTTTATTTAGTGTGAATTCACACTATAGAAAGCGCTTATATTTAAACCACATTGTTCTACTGTATTGTTTCATGTTAAATTAACACTAAATTAATTAAGAGATAATTCGAAAGAGGTGATACAATGTCCACGGTCATGTATATACATCACGTAATTAATATTATTCTCATGATTATCTTATCTATATTAGAATTCACTCATTTTGGTGGCACAGTCGCCTTAATCGTATTAAGTATTTTCTTTATCATCAATAATATCTTATTATTTAGATCAAACAGTAAACAAGTGAAAGATAACGGCACTACGTTAGAAGATTTTAACAAGAAATAACCGAATTACATTGGAGGTGTATGATCATTCACAACAAATCACAACCATCAACTAACAGTATTAAAACAATATTTTGTGCTACCTTGCCGATATACATATACTTTATTGCATTATCGATACATACGATATTAACGAAAGCAAACATCCTTGCCGTCATCCTAGCTACAGTGGGTTTAATAACTTTTACAGCCATGCTCACACTAGTAACTACCAAATATTTGAATGCGAGAAAACCTAAAAGGATAAGATATTATAAAAATGAGCAAAATTAAATATGATTATAACTACTTACTAATGGCGATTCCTCTATTAATCCTAGCTAAATTGGCCCCAGTCACTTTTGTCGCAGCTATGATCTGTTTACTTTGTGGCTTTGAGAAGCGGGAATAGTACAATTGAGTTGTAAAGCTAGGCAATAAACCAATATTAAACTGCAGGAGCAATGAAACTTATGTACATTGCTCCTTTTTATATAGCTGTTTTCTACTGTATTATGAGCTAAAGGTATCATTTTATTACTATTACGCATTGAAAATTTACCAATTTATCCTGAAGCGATTCAAAGAAAAATAAAAAGAGCTAGAAAATGCGTAGGAGCAACGTTCCCAACTCTCTTTTTATCAATTTTCTATATTTTTTATTTCCTGTTTATATCTTACTAAGATATCATATTTTTCCTTAGGTACAATTTCAGACACTAATACATCGTATGCCTCGTTGTATATTCTTTTAGCTTCAGATTTCTTTTCTTTGTTTTTTGCACTATATTCATCGAAAATTTCTTCAAATAGCTTTTCACTTTTATTTAAATAGATAAGTTTGTCTTTATTAGCATCTCGCTCAATCAAACCATCCCTTATACCATATTTAATAGCATAATAAAGTAAAATAGCAGATAAAATTATGTATACGAAAACCAATTAATCACATCCTTTACAATTTATATTTTAGTTTTCAATATGATTTGACTCTTCCTTTTGTTTGTCTTTAATCATTTCAGAAGATACTGCAAACACAAATAGTAGTATAAATAGGATGATTGCTAGATAAGGTATATCTTCTAAAAAATACCATATTAAATTCCAATCGAACATCATATTCGCGTAACTAACTGCATACTTGATAAAAAACAGAACAACACATACACCTGCTAACACATCTAAAATTTAGTTGTCATTTTCATTAAAACGCCCCTATATTTTATAAAAATATTCTATACTATTATTTGAATTTCAATTCAATAACATCATAGTGATATAAAAAATTATATCACTCATATACATATATTTTAACACTTCACTATCTGATTAATATTTATTATTCTATTTAAACATTCTCTAGTGGTAATTTCATACCTTTCCATCCTTCTAACGCACCAGACAATTCATATGCTTCATAACCATTTTTATAAAATGTTAATAATGCTTCTTTTCCTAAAATAGTGCCACCAGTCCAATCATAAACCACATAAATTTTATCTTTTGGTAATTGATTTATTTGAGTATTTAATGTCTTGGCCGGAATCTCTATAGAACCTTTTATTTTATCTCCCTTTACTTCTTTCGGTGCATTCCTTACGTCTATAACAGTATATTTATCATTTCCTTTTTCCATATCTTCTAATACTTCATGGTGATTAATATATAAACTTAAAAAAGTTTCTAAAAATTCTATTTTATCCATTATTATCATCCTTTTCTATATTGAGTCTTAATTTATTTACTAGGTTTAAAAAAGTTGCTTTCTCTTCTTCATCAAACGCTTTAAACATATCTGCAACTAAATCATAATTATGGGGAAGAAAATTTTGCAATTTTAACTGTCCCTCTTTGGTTAGTTGTACATAATTTGTTCTCTTGTCTTGACCTATATTAACTCTTTGTATTAAATTTTGCTGTTCCAAACCTTTTAAAATACCAGTTATCGTAGATTTTTTATTCCCAATTTTTTTGGATAACTCTGATGGTGACAAAATCATATTTTCTTCATATGACAGCAACATCATTATTGAAAACTTTGCTTCAGTTAAACCAAATTCATCGCTAAATTTGTCATAGTTCTTTTTCATAACTTTATAAGCTTTATTTAGCTCTAAATAAAGCATTACAGAAATGATGTCTAGATTCTCATAACTTTTCTTTAGTTTTTCTAATTTACTGTATGTAGGGCTATCTATTAAATAAAATTCGTTCATAAAAACATCTCCTCCATTTAGTTAGGTACCTAACTAAATTAAATATAACATACCCTTCAATATTTTAAAACCAATTACTATTTAACTATTGAATTCCGTTGGCTACTGGAACTGTAGTGTATGCTGATGTTGCTGTAAAATCCGCCAATTATATCAGTGTGAAACGAAACGTATTCAAAGCAAAATAAAAAGAGCTAGAAAGTGCATTATAGCAACGTTTCTAACTCTTTTCTTATGCTTATATATTATTCCCACTCGATGAAGTAGTGATTTTTCGTAGTTTAGTAGCACTTGTGAACATTTGATATAACAGTGTTTCACTATATTTATAATTCTCATTAATTTACATCATTTTAAAATTTACGTATTCAATTACGTATTCATTCCCGTATGCGTGAGATACCTATTTTTTGTTAGGTTTAAAATGCAATTCACATGACTTACAGTATAACGAATGTCCGAATTTATTCAATAAGAATATAAAAAACACCGGAATTACAATAACAAAAACAATAGCCATAACAGTACTAACTGGATTTCTCATAAAGTCACCAGAAATTACTGTACCTAAAATTATCATTACAGCAAAGGCTACTCCAATTCCAACTAAACATCCTAAACATCCACTAGTTCGTTCAACAACAGCGCCCGAACCACATCTTGGACAACGACGCCAACCACTCACTATGTATCACTCCTGATTCTTTACTCTCAAACTTTATATAATAATTAGTGTTATTATATCATTGTTTATAATACAGTAGTACATCAATGTAATATTAATTCATTGATCCGTTTGGATTTTACGACTTCATTTAGTTCCATAATCATCCTCACACCTTGATACACAAATATACAAAAAACAATGGTACTTATAAATCTCTTGAAGAGTTTCATTGTTTTATTATCTATTAGATGATCATTAAAACTTTCAAGTTTATTTTCTAAATTATATTTCTTTAAAAATTCAACAAACTTTACTTTATCTCTACTGTTAAATTGGTATTTACTTAAATAAACCTCTGTTATTGTACTTTTATTATCTTCAAATATCTTTTCTATGTATGGCTTGTCCACGTCAGATAATGAAAACCCCCAAAAAAATAATTCGTTAATCTTACTTTTTTGTAATTTTTCATAAAAACGTTTATTATTCTGAATAATATTTTTTGTATCTTTTTTTGTGTTTAAACCAAAATAGTTAATTTTTTCATTATCCAAACCCGGCGATTCAACTTCTTTTATAAAATTTTCACCATGTCCATAATGATATTGTTTATTACATTTGTTTTTATGTACATGAATATGATTTATATTTTTATTACAAACACTAAATCTATAGTTTTTCTGAAGTGTCTTTGTATAATTAAAATTCAAAAAAAGATCGTCATTTTTAAATATCCTTGTTCGCCTAGTTGAATGTTCATCAATACTATTAATCCATTGAGTAAACAAAGATTGTAAATCTATTAGAACATTTTCTTGTAACATATCATTACGAAATGAATTTTCTTTACAATAATCCTCACTTTCATTAAGTGATCCTATATAGGCTAAAATAGTTTCAAAAAGATTCCACTCACTAGAATCAGAATCTTTTAGTATATTTGCTTTACAATTATATGATCCTTCTGCCGAATTTAAAATAGCATAAATTCTAAATAGGTTTTCTTTCTCTTTCTTTTTACTTTTATTAATACGATTTTCGATATACTTTTTAAACTCCTCAAAACTAGTACTCAAATTATGTGCCATATCGAACCCATTACCTATTACAAAAAGCCTTGTCATTTTTTCACCATCTCTTTTTACTTTTAATTATGTATATATCTTAATGAGAAAGCAATGAGTAATATAAGAATTAGTACACTCTGACATTCACTCTGTGCTGCATCGAGAAATCAATTTACGTATGAGTTTATTCGTTTGATGTTCTACAATCGACTTTGATCTCAAATGAAGTATAAGTATATTATCACTAAATAATTTTAATCATAACTTTTTGTTATCACTATTATTTTTTAAGTGTAGTACAATTAAGTTAATAAATTATTTTTTTAGTAGACGTCAGAATACCTATATTGACTATGCTACTTGAAGATTACTTCAGTCAGTTGAACCATTACGTGTGACTTATTACAAAAAATTATAAAAAGGGGTATGGTGAATGAAAAAATATGATATAGCTGTACTAGATTTTGAAACAATGAACAACCATTCTGATAGTCCCTGTGAAATTGGAATATCGTTAATTAAGGATTTAAAAATAGTAAATGAATACCATTCATATATTAACCCTCCTAATAACGAGTATAGTTTACAGAATGCGAAAATACATAAAATCCCAAAAGAATATATTGATAGTGCACCTCAATTTAAAAGTATATATGATGATATTAATTCTCTAATATCAAATTCTCATTTAGTAATCGCACATAATGCGCATTTTGATGTTTCAGTATTAAAATCAACTATTGATAAATCTAATCTACTTTCTATCGATTTCATGTATATAGACAGTATTAATATAATGAAACAATACGTGAGCAGCAAAAAAGTTAATTTAGAAACTTTGTGTGATTTGTTTAACATCAATAAAGAAAATTTGCATTCAGCTTTAAATGACACACAAGCCTTATCAAAAATAATGATAAATATAGCTGAATCCAGAAATTATAAAAGTATACTTGAATTAATTCAAAACATGAGAAATCAGTCTTTGAAATTCAGTGGTTTAACTAAAGCTCAACAATCAACTTCTTTTTCATTTCCAAAGAAAAGTGATTTAAAACTATCAGAAATAAACAAAATGCCCGTTGAAATAAATGATAATTCTTTCTTCAAAAATAAAGCAGTTGTTTTCACAGGAGATTTCGAAACTAAAAAAGATGAATTGAAAATTATGGTTAGAAAAAATGGAGCATTCATTAGAAGTGAAGTTTCTCCTAGAATAGACATACTAGTCGAAGGTGAGCAACAAGAAAGATATAAAGATGAAAACGGATTGGTATCAAAACAACGTAAAGCTAGAAAATTAATAAACCAAGGAATAAATATTCAAATTTTAAATGAAAATGAGTTGTTGAGTCTTGTAAAAGAGGTGGAAATATGATTAAAAAAATCAAAACACAAAACCATACTTTTTTAATTGAAGAAATAGACTCAAAGGGAAACGAAGATGCTTATTATGGGTATTCATTACTTTTATCTATTTATATCGCAATTAATATTCATAAAAGAACAAAGATGGGTCAGTATTTTTTTAGTGATAAAACAAACAGAATTGCTTTAAAAAAAGATGTTTTAAGTATTTCTGATCCAACTGAAGAAGAGGTTGAGTTTTATAACTTGATAAAGAATAAAAAAAGCCTTAATTATTCTAAAAAAATAGTTACACAATATGGTATAACTAAATATTTAAGATGTTATTTTATTGATGGAAAAGAAGACCAAAATGACAATCCAAAATGTTTACTGTACTATAATTCAAGTGTTTTATAGGAATATATAAACATTTTCTTTCTAACTTCATATAGTCGACACGTTAAACAAGCCCACCTAATCCATGTGGGCTTTTGCGTATTCATATAGTTTTTCTATAGTGATAAATTTCGCTTTACTTAAATCTGATTTACCAGTCATTAAATCTGTAACGGCTTGTCGGGGTATGCCGGAATTTTCAGATAAACTATAAGCTGTTTCTGTATCAATTAACTTTTCAATTTTACTTTTTATTTCTTCAATCGTGTCCACCATTAGCACCTCTTTTATCTTTATATAATTTGTTTACTAATAATGTAGTAATTAGTGCAACAATACTTTTTGTTATGTCATTTCCAAGCAGCACATTTACCCATGCAAGAATGATTAAAATAATATAAATTGTTTTCATAATGTTTAAGTGTTAGAATTTGATTATAAATAGGTAGCACCGTTGGGCTTACCTTATTACTTTTCTTTATCGTCTTTTAGTAGTTGTGTGACAATGGCCGTTGTCAATGCTACATAAAAGGCGATTTCTACTATCTGCTTGATGTTAACCAACACTTTTTTAACTCCTTCCTAGCTGGTATACATTATTACAGCACGTTATTCCGTACTAAATAAGCTGATTGTTTAAAGTTTTTCAATTTATTTTATCCCTACAATATCTTTTAAATCTAACTTTGTTATCCCTTTATCTTCATATAAATGCAGCGTTTGTGTGTATGGGTCAGCTTTATGAATAATGCCCTCTTTCGATTTAATATAACCATTACAAAAGTACCGTACATTTATATGTGGATCGTTGAACATTTTAAATACTAATGCTTCATTTAATTTTTGTAATTGATCATCGCTAAGTATAGGTTTGTCTATCTTATTCTGGTCTTTCATGTATTTAGCTAACTGTTCATACTGTTTTGGAATTGAAGCAAAAGGTTGCCACTTAACCGAACCTCTATCTTTGCAATATTAGAATTTAAATACTCTCTTCGTATTTTGCGATAGCCCTTTTCATATTTATATGGTTCTGGTAATTCTTCATTTACAGCTATCAAAATAATCACCTCATAAATATAAAAGAACGCTGGTTCGCTTGTGTAAATAAAAAACACCCACAATAATGTGGGCATTATATTAATAATCACTAATCTCCTGATATTTCGCTATATATTTTATTACATTTGTGTCTGACCATAAAATACCTAACAATTAAATATAATGCAGGAATTAAAGTCAACATAACTTCTTGAGTGAATCTATTTTTAAGATCACTTAGATTAAAAATTCCATCATTAATCGTAAGATAAAATGGACTAATTACATCCATAATTAAAATTGCTAAAGCGATAAAACTTATGTATATAAACAAACTTAATAACAATGTGTTTTTCTTTTTCCAAAGTACTTCGAAATGTTTAATCAATAATAGTTCTTCACTATTCCCCAAAAAATCACCTCCCCAATTTATTTTACTTTAACATAAATTCAAATTTTAATAAATTATGTTATATCATTAATATATTAAAATTAACAAAAAAAGAGCAAGCACATAAGTGCCTATCCTCAGTTATATACTCCAACTTATCCAACAATCTATTAAACATTTGCTTTACTCTTGCTTCTTTGACACAAAATATACTCCCAGCCTTTTCAAATCTCACACCATTGCATATTAGTAAAGATAAATTATGTTCTTTTTCAGTCGCTATTCTTTCAATAATTGCATCTAGTTCATTATAAAATATACTTTCTTCAACATTATTATTATCTATATCGTGAGTTTCTGCTTGATCATTCACATTAAAAAATTCATCTGTATCAATATCATAGTCACATGTATTATCTTTTTCTATTGTCTTGTGGTAATTCAATATAAACTCTTTCACTGTCGCTTTATCATACCTCATACATAATCTACTGCCTTAGCAACACGTTTTAATATAACTTCTCTCGCATGTCTTAACGTTAACTAACTAACACCTATCACATAATCACAACTCATATGAGATGTATTTAACGATTTGTTCTTGTATAGCTCGGTATCACGCACATGTTACTGAAAAACAACGCGATAAAGTAGCCGATAAATTTGCTAATTATATCAATTTTTAGACGAAACGTATTCAAAGTAAAATAAAAAGAGCTAGAAAGTGCATTATAGCAACGTTTCTAACTCTTTTCTTATGCTTATATATTATTCCCACTCGATTGTGCTTGGTGGCTTAGAAGTAATATCGTAGACTACGCGGTTCACGCGATCTACTTCGTTAACGATACGACTTGAAATCTTTTGTAAGACTTCCCAATCGATACGGGCAAAGTCACTTGTCATACCATCAATCGATGTTACAGCACGGATTCCGACCGTATGATCGTATGTACGGTAGTCTCCCATGACACCTACAGATTGAATGCCTGGTAATACTGTAAAGTATTGCCAGATTTCACGTTCTAACCCTTCTTCACGAATGACTTGGCGTAAAATAGCATCTGATTCACGTACAATTTCTAATTTGTCTTCAGTAATTTCACCTAACACGCGGATTCCTAGTCCTGGACCCGGGAAAGGTTGTCTCCATACTAAATGCTCTGGAATACCTAATTCGATACCTAATGCACGGACTTCATCTTTGAATAGTGTATTGATTGGTTCGATTAATTGGAATTCCATGTCTTCTGGTAATCCACCAACGTTATGGTGTGATTTAATTGTTTGTGCAGTTTTAGTACCTGATTCAATGACGTCAGTGTACAACGTACCTTGTGCTAAGAAATCGACACCTTTTAGTTTTGAAGCTTCATCGTCAAAGACATAAACAAATTCGTTACCAATAATTTTACGTTTTTGTTCAGGGTCAGATACGCCTGCTAACTTATTCATAAAACGTTCTTGGGCATCTACACGAATAATATTCATATTGAAGCCTTCACCAAACTGTTCCATAACCATGTCGCCTTCACCTTTACGTAATAAACCATGGTCTACAAAAATACATGTCAATTGGTCACCAATCGCTTTGTGTAACAGCACTGCTACTACTGATGAATCTACACCGCCACTCATCGCACATAAGACACGACGGTCACCAACTTGTTCGCGAATTTTGTCAATTTCAATTTCGATAAAGTTTTCCATTGACCATTCGCCTGTACATTCACAAACACGGCGTACAAAGTTACGTAATAAGTCATTACCAAATTCAGTATGACGTACTTCTGGGTGGAATTGCACACCGTAAATACGGCGTGCTTTATCTTCAATTGCAGCGTAATTTGTGCTAGGGCTATCTGCAATTACTTCGAAACCTTCTGGAATTTCAATTACTTTATCTGAATGACTCATCCAAACATTTTGCTCTTCAGGTAAACCAAAGAACAATTCATCTGTTTTAGCATTAATCACAGCTTTACCATATTCACGCTCGTTTGCACGCTCTACTTTACCACCTAATAATTTAGTAGTTAGTTGCATACCGTAGCAAATACCTAAAATAGGAATACCTAAATCATAAATTGCTGGATCAATTGTAAATGAGCCTTCTTCATATACTGAATTCGGTCCACCTGATAATATGATTCCTTTTGGATTCATACGTTTAATTTCTTCTATTGAAATTTCATGGTCGTGTAATTCACTGTAGACGCCCATCTCACGAATGCGTCGTGTAATCAATTGATTGTATTGGCTACCAAAGTCTAGTACAAGGATTAATTCTTGCTCTTTCGCCATTTCCATAATTGTTTATCTCCTTTGACTTAGAATGAATAGTTTGGTGATTCTTTAGTAATTTGAATGTCGTGTGGATGACTTTCTGCTAAACCAGCAGGTCCCATGCGTGTAAATTGAGCTTCTTCTCTTAACGCTTCTAAGTTTCTTGAACCTGTGTAACCCATTCCTGATCTTACGCCACCCATTAATTGATAAACTGTATCTTGTAATGAGCCTTTGAAAGCAATACGTCCTTCAATGCCTTCTGGGACGAATTTTTTAGGCGTTTTATCTTGTTGGAAGTAACGATCATTTGAACCACTTTCCATAGCTCCTAGAGAGCCCATGCCACGGTATACTTTATATTGTCTACCTTGGAAAATCTCAGTTTCGCCAGGACTTTCTTCAGTACCTGCAAGTAAGCTACCTAACATTACGGCATGTCCTCCAGCAGCTAATCCTTTAATGATGTCACCAGAGAATTTAATACCGCCGTCAGCAATAATCGCTTTACCATGTTTGCGTGCTTCAGACGCACAATCATAAATTGCTGTAATTTGTGGCACACCTACGCCTGCAACGACACGAGTCGTACAGATTGAACCTGGACCAATACCAACTTTTACAACATCTGCGCCTGCTTCGAATAATGCTTTTGTAGCTGGACCTGTCGCAACATTACCTGCAACTAATGTTACTTCTGGGAATGTTTCTTTAATATGTCTCACTTGTTCAATTACACCTTTGGAATGACCATGTGCTGTGTCAATAACTAAAGCATCAACGCCTGCTTCAACTAATTTTTCAGCACGAATATCTGTATCTTTTGCGATACCGATTGCCGCGGCAACAAGTAATCTACCGTGACTGTCTTTCGCTGATTGTGGGAATTCTAATACTTTTTCAATATCTTTAATTGTAATTAAACCTTCTAAACGACCATTTTCGACAAGTGGTAATTTTTCGATTTTATGTTCTTGTAGCAGTTCTTCTGCTTCATCAAGTGTTGTACCTACTGGTGCTGTGACTAAATCTTCTTTTGTCATAACATCTGAAATTTTAATTGAAAAATCTTCAATAAAGCGTAGATCACGATTTGTGATGATACCGACAAATTGACGCTCTTCATTATTATTAACAATTGGGACACCTGAAATACGATATTTACCCATTAATGCTTCTGCTTCATATACACTTTCTTCTGGTGTTAAATAAAATGGATCCGTAATAACACCATTTTCTGAGCGTTTTACTTTTTGTACTTCATCAGCTTGATCTTCAATGTTCATATTTTTATGGATAACACCAAGTCCACCTTGACGTGCCATAGCAATTGCCATTTTAGATTCAGTAACTGTATCCATACCAGCAGAAATCAATGGAATATTTAATTTGATTCTATCCGATAATTGCACGCTTAAATCCACGTCTTTCGGCAAGATATCTGATTCCGCTGGTAACAATAATACATCATCAAAAGTTAAAGATTCTTTTTCAAACTTATTTTCCCACATTTAGTACAGCCTCCAATTTTTATTTATAGTTACATTATTTCATAACTTCTGTCGTTTGTTGATACTTTATACCATTAAAAAAGAAATTCAGAATAATTGCTGATAATGCGCCTAGAACAATACCATTTTGCGTTAACCAAGCAAATTGCTCACCTAATGATTCAAACGCTTGAGGTACTGCACTTATACCCGTTCCTAGTCCAACTGATACCGCAATAATCAACAAATTATTTTGATTTTTAAAATCGATATTACCTAATATACTAACACCATATGCCATAACCATGCCAAACATAGCAATCATGGCACCGCCTAATACTGGTAATGGAATCATGTTAGCCAAAGCACCCAATTTAGGGATACAACCACATATCAATAACAAAATGACCATGCCATAGATAACATTGTTTTTCTTAGCACCTGACAATGAAACCAAGCCCACATTTTGTGAATATGCCGTATACGGAAAAGCATTAAACACAGCACCTAACATAATCGCAAGACCTTCGGCAGTATAACCTTTACGAAAATCTTTACGGTCAAGTTGTTTTCCTGTAATTTGACTTAGCGCATGATAGACACCAGTAGATTCGATTAAACTCACTAAAGCTACAATAAAGAATACGAGTGTTGCTCCAAAATCAAAACTAAACATTGAAAAGCGAAATGGCTGTGGTAAAGCAAACCAATGTGCTTCTCCTACTTGCTTCACATCAACACTACCGAATGTAGAAGCCAGTATTGTCCCAACAAGCAAGCCAATCAAAATTGCGATGGATTTAAAAAATCCAGTTGTCAATCGTTGAATAATTAAGATAACCAACAGTGTAACAACGCCTAACACAATATTATTGCCATTGCCGTAATCTTTAGCACCTTCACCACCAGCTAAATAATTCATAGCCACTGGCATTAAATTAATCCCAATAATTGTAACGACACTACCTGTTACAACAGGCGGGAAAAATCTAACGAGTTGCGAGAAAAACGGTGCAATGATGACGACTAAAATACCTGATAAGAATAATGAGCCATATAATACATCTATACCTTTAGTCTGTCCTATTAAAATCATTGGAGCTACGGCTGTAAATGTACAACCTAGAACTATAGGTAAACCTGTCCCCGTCCCTTTCCATACTTGTAAAAATGTCGCGACACCACACATAAAAATATCTATCGTAACTAAAAATGCAATTTGTTCAGGCGTAAAGTCTAAACTAGTCCCTACAATAATAGGTACGAGAATGGCTCCCGCGTACATAGCTAATAAATGTTGAACACTTAAAATAAACGTCTTCATATTTGTGTGCCTACTTCTTCGCTGGCAAATGTCACTTTATTACCTTGCAATGAAGCTACTTTACATAATGAAGAAACACGTAATCCTGCGTCCTCTAATCGTTGTCTGCCAGGTTGGAAACTTTTTTCGATAACAATGCCTACTCCCGCTGTTGAAGCTTGGGCTTGTTTAACAATTTCATTCAATCCTAATGAGGCATCTCCATTAGCTAAAAAGTCATCAATAATAAGTACTCGGTCATCTTTGGCTAAAAATTCATTTGAGACAATAACCGTACTCGTTGTATTTTTAGTAAATGAATGAATATCAGCATGATAGACATCTTGTGTTAAAGTGCTTGGTTTTGCTTTTTTCGCAAACAAACACGGTACATTAAACTGTAATGCTGCCATTATTGCAGGCGCGATACCTGAAGCTTCGATCGTTAATATTTTAGTAATGCCTTCATCCTTAAATTGCTCATAAAACGTTTGTCCCACTTGTTGCATCAGGCCTGCATCGATTTGATGATTTAAAAAACCATCTACTTTTAAAATCTTTTCATCAATTACAATACCGTCCTCTTTTACTTTGCGTTCCAACAAATCCACTCGAAAAAACCTCCTCAATTTGTATACAAAAAAAACCCTAAACCAACAAAGTTTCAGGATCTACGAGTGAACAAGCCATACAACTATGTAACTAGCATTTAAAAGCCAGATAATTGCTTATCTAAGTGCTAAAGTTGAATAAACATTTCCCGTTGCTATTCTGCGCAAGCACTTTATGTATGATAAGCCCTATTGTTTTTAATATCATGTGAATAATAAAAGCAATAGTTTTACATTGTTTTGTATTGGGGTGTTACTCATAGTCATATCGTTAATGGCGACATGGTAGAAACTTCTAAAGCCGTATTCTTCAGATTATATGAGTTAGATAAATTATTATACGATAATACCAAATTCCACCTTTTTTTTCAATATATACATTGTTCGCAATATTATTTCGAGCACGATTACACTGCACGTTGCAATCGTTTTCTATAGTGTTTTCATGGTGTTTGTCAAGATACGAGAAACATTATATAATTTAATAAATTCGTTTTATTTTCATGCTTCAAGGGTAAACATGCAATAAGTGAAAACAACAAGTGGAGGGGTAACCATGACAGAATTTACTGTAGTCGATAATGCAGAGAGTTTATATCAAGCAATTGATAGTAAGAGAGCAGAGGGGTATAAAGATTACGAACTATCAGTGCTAAGTAAAGCTAAATTACATTTAGATGAATTACATGATTCAGAAATCAATCTAACATCTACTGGTGGCACATTTAGTGATAAAGTGGCTAAAATCATGACTGGCGAAGATACTGAAAGTGTAGTACTTGCAAACTACAACCTTTCTGATGAAGCGTCTGAACGTTATAAAAAAGAACTTATGGACAATAAATTTATTTTAGTTGCTGCTAAAGATACAAGTTCCCATGAAGAAGTGAATCACTTAAATGCCGCATATGATGAAAAGATTCTCGGTAAACATTTTTCTGAAGAAACACGTGGACCAAAATCTTAAAGCTACAAACAGTAAAAGACTGGACTATTATTAATAATAGTCCAGTCTTTTTATATTGTCTGTAGTTACACTTTAGGTATCAGTTCTGCTACTACTTTTCATAAATATGGGTATGGGCAAAATCCTGCGAAATAACTCTCAGCGAAGACTACCAGCTGAGGCAAAGCCCGCGGAAAGCGTGCACAAAAACTGTCAACAAAGTCATAGATTATGTCGATAAGCTATGGTGGTATGAGACGATTCAATAATATTCCATTCTTACTTTAGAACATAGACTACTTCAGGTAATAGTTCGTCTAAATCTGGCATGAAATATGGGCAGTTTTGGGCCGACTCCTGTGGGAATAGCACTGGCCGAAGACTACAGGCTGAGGCAGTGCCCGCGGAAAGCGTGCACAAAAACTGCCAACATAGCAGGAAGCTATGTTGCATTCCCTTTCATAATAAAAAAATATTTCATCCATACATAGAAAAAGCCATATGCTATAATGGGCAAAACAACAAACGTGGAGGTTTAAGTATGGAATTTAAAGTAGTGAAATCCGTCAATGATCCATTATTTAAAGAAGCAATCCAGCTTTATGATGCTAAATTAGACGTATCTTTAGCTGAAGGAGAAAAAATATTTCGCCAATCTTTAGAAAATAAATATACTAAAGATGATTATATCTTCCTAGTAGGTCTTGAAAATGGCGTTGCAGTTAGTTTAGCAACTGCACATTACGAAGCTACGACCAACTCATCATTTTTAATTTATCTCATCGCTAAAGACAACCCGAACCACGACGAAGTTATCGCTTTAACATTAGAAGAAAGTCAAAAAGAGATTAACCATTTATCCAATCAATTACATTCACGAGATGTTAACTTTATTATGCTAGAAGTGAAACAAGAGCCTGAAGACACAGAACAACTTGAAGACCAATCAACTATTTTAAGTAATCGTCGCCGCTTTCTGTTTGAACATGGCTTTGAAAAACAAAACGACATTGACTATATCGCACCGCAACGTAAAGGGGAAAGTCTAGAGTCACCTATGGATTTATTTATTAAACCAAATATCGAATTAACAAAAGATATTTATGGCGCTAGTATCAAATCAAATTATATCTTAAAATACGTTTTCGCTAACAAAATACCTCGCAGTGAAATCTACCCCCTTTTAGAGGAAATGGACCTACGTAAGCAGTCTTAATTTTACAAGGAACACTTGAAATGAAGACTTAAAGGGGTTAAACTAACATAGAAGTAAGACTGACGTTTCACTAACCGAAGACAAACGTCCGTATACATAATCACATATTAAGAAAGGGATTATCTCTATGTTAACGAAAGAATTTGCTCAACGTGTTGAACTAAGTGAAAAACAAGTACGTAAAATAGTACAACATTTAGAAGAACGTGGTTATCAACTTAGTAAAACTGAATACCGTGGCCGTGAAGCTACTGATTTCCATGAAGAAGATATTGAATTATTCCAAGATATCGCAGAAAAAGTCAAACAAACAAATAGTTACGATTTAGCCTTTGACGAACTAGAAAAAGAAAAAGACTTCTTACAAGTATTAGTCAAAGACACAGACGAACAATTACCAGCTGACCAAAATGTTGCTAATGTCATTGAAGACTTACGTACAGAATTGGAAAAAATGCGTGAAGAGCGCCACATGCTTGGTCAAATGATTAGCCAAGTACATAATCAACAAAACGAA
Organism: Staphylococcus sp. GDX8P114P-2; assembly: GCF_017892945.1. Classification (NCBI taxonomy): domain Bacteria; kingdom Bacillati; phylum Bacillota; class Bacilli; order Caryophanales; family Staphylococcaceae; genus Staphylococcus; species Staphylococcus sp. GDX8P114P-2. The sequence goes on from NZ_JAESMB010000005.1 coordinate 52,205, forward strand.
TTACGTGAGTTACAAAATCAAATCACTACAAAAATAGACGCAAATACGGAATCACTGACTGCATTACAAACATCTACTGAAGAAATTAAAACAACTCAGTCTGATATTCAAAGTGCGCAAAAAGAGCAATCTGAATTAGTAAAATCCAGTGTGGCAAATGAAACAATTGCAGCTAAACCTAAGCAGGAAGCTCAGACGGCAACATCTGAAGCTAATACTGAAACTGCTACGTCAACGAACGACAGTCAATCAGAAACAGCGTCAGCTAAATTAACTGAAGACGAGATTACATCTACTTCAACTAATTCTGAAAACCATGCAGCAAAAACACCACAAACTGCAAGTACGACTGAAGCAACTTCAGCTAAAACAACTACAGATGAAATTACTGAATCAACTGCGGAAAGTACTTCATCAACAAATGTTGCTGAATCTGAATCATCATCTGAAGAATCAACGACAAAATCTGAAGATCACAGTGAGACAACTAATACATTCAGCATAAATGACTCAGCTCAATCCGAACCAGCAAGTGAATCTGCACAATACAATTCACAATCACAAGGTGAGAAAAAAGGCTTCTTTGCACGTCTGTTTAATTTATAATATAAAGCTATTTTTATAGTCTAGACTCCGGTCTAGACTTTTTTTAATGCTCTAAAGATTGTAATAATATTCTGACTATAATTTTTATAGTAATATTTGAGTTTTTCCTCTTGAATAAATATTGTTTTGCTACTATCCTTATTAGGTATGTCGGATTAAATTATATTAAAAGAAAGTGTAGGTCTTTACTATGTTATTTACTATTATTAACATAATTGTATTTGTGGCCTTCATCATCGGATTATATATTATGGCTAAAAGACACGTATCTTTCCCTAAACGTGTATTCACTGCATTAGGTGTAGGGATTTTATACGGGGTAGCCATCCATCTTATCTATGATGTCGATAGTAGTATAACTAAACAAACAACTGATTGGTTTAGTGTTGTCGGAGACGGTTATATTGCCTTGTTACAAATGATTGTTATTCCATTAATTTTTATTTCTATTGTTTCAGCGTTCACCAAAATACAAATCGGTGAAAAATTTGCGAAGATAGGCGTTTGGATCTTCGTATTCTTAATTGGTACAGTAGCTATTGCAGCTATTGTTGGTATTATTTCAGCATTAATATTTGGATTAGATGCTTCAACAATTGACTTAGGTAATGCTGAAAGCTCACGTGGTAGTGAAATTGCTAGCCAAGCAAAAGATATGACAGCACAAACATTACCTCAACAAATTTTAGAGTTACTACCAAGTAACCCATTCTTAGACTTCACAGGACAACGTACTACATCAACAATTGCAGTCGTTATCTTTGCAGCCTTTATAGGTTTTGCATTTTTACGTGTTATGCGTAAACAACCTGAAAGTGGCAATGTTTTAAAACGTGGTATCGATGCATTATACGCGTTAGTTATGTCTATTGTAACGTTCGTATTACGCTTAACACCTTATGGTATTTTAGCAATTATGACTAATACTATTGCTACAAGTGACTTTGCGGCAATTTGGACACTTGGTAAATTTGTAATTGCATCTTATGCAGCACTTATTACTATGTATATTATCCATTTAATTATTATTGGTGGTATTGGGTTAAATCCTATTACCTTCGTGAAAAAAACGGGAGAAGTATTACTTTTCGCTTTTACATCACGTTCAAGCGCTGGTACATTACCACTTAATGTGCAAACACAAAAAACACGTTTAGGTGTACCTGATGGTATTGCTAACTTCTCCGCATCATTCGGTTTGTCTATAGGACAAAACGGTTGTGCCGGTATTTATCCCGCAATGTTAGCTGTGATGGTTGCGCCAGCAGCTGGCGTTGAAGTGAATTTACAATTCATTTTATCCGTTATCGGTGTTGTTATTATAAGTTCATTCGGTGTAGCCGGTGTTGGTGGCGGTGCAACTTTCGCCTCTATACTCGTATTATCAACATTAAATCTTCCTGTCGCATTAGCAGGTGTCTTAATCTCAGTAGAACCATTAATCGATATGGGTCGTACGGCATTAAACGTCAACGATTCTATGCTTGCTGGTGCAGGTACTGCTAAACTTACAGATAACTTAGATAAAGATACGTACAACGATAGTACTTACGGTGAACTTACTGCCAATAATTAAACACCTAGTTACTATGTAATATTTATCTAACAAAAAACACTTCGTTAAATTCATCACAGCATGAATTTTAACGAAGTGTTTTTTTATATAGATTGCTTACTTTTTTAGTAACAAGTCTCCCTATGCCCTTCCTATTATTCATCAATTTAAAAACAACGACTTAACCCTTTTCGTTAGAGGAATAAGTCGTTGTTCATCTTGCTACAGCTTTTGTCTTTATTTGTATGTTTTCACCAGACACTCAAATTGCTAGCTTCTTTATGCTATAGGTTTGAAAGGGCCCCAAGTAATCTTCTTCTTACTATCTAATGGCGTTTGCTTAATCTCATGAGAGACGTCATCAAACCACTTTAAAAATGCTGCATATTTATCAAGTTGGGCTTCCATACTTTCTTCCGAAATGTCATGTAAATACCAGGTTTTACTTTCAAATTCGAATTGAATTTGTGTGTAAGCCATTCGCGTTAAGTGTGCACGATCATATAAACAATGTGCTTGTTTTACAATATTATCCACTTGCGGCAATAGATTGTGTGCAATGATGTTTTTGTGCTGTGTATTATCCAAATCATTCCACATTCTTACCTGACCATTCATTTGAAAGAAAATGTCCATAGTTGGATCTTTTTCATCAAAGGAAATTAATATAAATATACGTTCTGCCGTATGATCTACGCAGTTTAATGTACTTACAATGATTTTACTCGCTATTTTCGCCCAATATTGTTGTGCTTCTTCTGGAGTAAGTTGGTTGTTATCTATATGTGTATCACGCTTTTTTTCACTTGGACCCACTGCATCTGTGTTTTCATTCTTCTTAAATAATCTATCAAACATGCTCAACACAACCAACCCCTCTCTATAGTTACACAAAACTAAAAAACTTTTCGACACTAACACCATGTCATGGTATAGCTTGCTTACTGCTTAATAAAACCTGACTTATTCAGTTGTTCCAACATTTCAAGTCTTTGTTTACTACTCATAAAGCCAGCAATTTGATCTGACCATGTTTCTGAACGTTCTCCATTCGTACGATTACGATAATATTCACTTACTGTTTGGTCAAAAGCTTCAATTTCTTGTCGTTGACGTTCTTTGTCGCTATTATATTTGTTTTGATGGAAGATGTGTTCTAAAGGTAGACGTGGCTTAGGTTCGCCATTTTCATCGTCTGCAGGTTCGCCGAGAGCCATACCAAATAGTGGGAAAGTATGTTCAGGTAAACCAAGAATATCTTTAACACGTGCTACGTCGTTACGTAAAGATCCTAAATAAACCATGCCATAACCTTTATCTTCAGCAGTAACGGCAATATTTTGTGCTACTAAAGCCACATCAATTGCACCGACTAATAGACCTTCAGCAGATTCAAAAGACACGCTCATGTCTACTTTTTTATCGTCGTTAATCGTAGCATGTCTGTAATAATCCATAACGAACACTAATAAATATCCATTTTCAACAACGTAAGGCTGTCCTGACACTTCTTTTAATTGCTCTTTAATAGTAGGATCATTAATTCCGATAATCGAATACGTTTGTAGGTAACTAGATGTAGAAGCATTTTGACCTGCTTCTATTAATTCTTTTATCGTTTCCTCGGGAATGTCATTAGGCTTGAATTTTCTTACTGAATGATGTTATTTCAATAAGTTATATACATAATCTGTCACATTAATCGCTCCTTATTTGTAAATTTCATACTTCACTTTAACAAATAAAATCGATTAACCCTTATTATAATGCTTACCCGTTTTCTCAACTTTTAAATATATTGAAAGTAAAATCATTTCTCGTTATGATAATTATAATGATAATAGTAACAATTTTCTGAAAATTTAAGGAGAGATTATATGTCAAAGGATACTAAAGTTATTGCAGATTCACTTTTCACTGCTTTCAAGGCGCATGAACCTATTGATTTTGTGAGCAACACATATAATATAACTGAAGCTGACGCATATCATACGCAATCATTATTAATAGAACAATTGCAAACTGTTGATAACTCTAATATCGCTGGCTATCGTGTTAATATGACTAATGACGCTACTCAAATACTTGCGAATACTAATGAACCTGCATACGGGACTATTTTATCCAGTAAAATTGTTCAATCCAATGAATCTATCTCATTATCGAGCCTATTTAATCCTCTCATAGAACCTGAAATTATGTTTATCGTAACAGACGACATTCCTATGGATGCTGATGATGCTACTATTTTGTCATGTGTTGATATCGCACCAGGTTTAGGAATTGCCGACGCCCGCTATAAAAATTGGTTCCCCAACTTTACTTTAAGTGATTTTATCTCAGATAATTCAGCCACAGGACTTGTTGTCGTTGGAGAAATTGTTCCAGCATCAACAATTTCCGCATTAGCGAATGTAGAAATGACATTAACACACAATAGTATAGAGGTTGCTGAAGGTTCCGCCGAAATCGTCTTGGGAAACCCCTTCAAATCATTAACATGGTTAGTTTCTAAATTACAACAGCACAACAAACAATTAACGAAAGGTCAACTTGTGGCTTCCGGTACGTTTATAAGAGCCTTACCAATAACTCATGGTACGTACCACGCTACTTTTACTGATATTGGTGAAATTAGCGTAACCTTTGTTGATTAAGCTACCATACATGCCTGATAAAACGAGACTGGGACAATATTGATTGTCTTAGTCTCTTTTCATATTGGCAGTAGCTGACTGCATTGAAAATACGCTTCAAATCAAGCTTGTTTCAATGCTAGTCATCCTTTCCGGGGTGGGACGACGAAATCATTTTTTCAAAATCAGATTTCTGTCCCACTCCCTTTTATTGTGTTATTTCATTATATTAAACTATTTTCATATTCTAAATGATATTTAGTTGAGAATAAAAGTGGCTAATTGATATTAGTAGATTGCTAAATAAGTTATTACTACCTAACAAAATACACTTTACCGAATACGATGTCAGAGTGACACTGGTAGTTATAGAAACTAGGTCGTAATAAACATTTATTATGCAATGTTGTTTGTTGACTATTTCACAATGTCATGTGATAATGAATATTGGAGATTAGAATAATTATCATCAAACAATTGAAATAATCAATTGTTATAATCTTCGTGTCAATATAAGTAACATACAATTTAGGAGGATGTTTTTCATGTCTTTAATCAATAAAGAAATTTTACCATTCACAGCGAATGCTTATGATCCACAACAAGATGAGTTCATCGAAGTATCAGAAGAAAATCTTAAAGGTTCTTGGAGTGTAGTATGCTTCTATCCTGCAGATTTCTCATTCGTATGTCCAACTGAATTAGAAGACCTACAAGGTCAATATGATAAATTACAAGAGCTTGGTGTAAATGTATTCTCAGTATCAACTGACACACATTTCGTACACAAAGCTTGGCACGATCATTCAGAAGCAATCAACAAAATCAAATACACTATGATCGGAGACCCTTCTCAAACAATCACTCGTAACTTCGATGTGTTAGACGAAGATCTTGGTCTTGCACAACGTGGTACTTTCATTGTTGACCCTGATGGTGTAGTTCAAGCAGCTGAAGTAAATGCTGATGGTATTGGCCGTGATGCTAGTACGTTAGTACACAAACTTAAAGCAGCTCAATATGTACGTCAACACCCAGGTGAAGTATGCCCAGCTAAATGGGAAGAAGGTTCAGAAACATTACAACCTGGTCTTGATTTAGTAGGTAAAATTTAAGGAGGCATTGATTCGAATGCTTAATGATGAGTTAAAATCACAACTTAAACAACTACTGGAACTTATGGAAGGTGATGTAGTACTTCAAGCAAGTATCGGTTCTGATGATAAATCTAAAGAATTAGAAACATTATTAGACGAAGTTGCAAGTATGTCATCTCATATCTCAGTAGAAAATGCTGACCTTAAACGTACACCTAGCTTTTCAGTCAACCGTCCTAATGAACAGACTGGTATTACTTTTGCTGGTTTACCAATGGGTCACGAATTTAACTCACTTGTTCTTGCCTTATTACAAGTAAGTGGTCGAGTACCAAAAGAAGAACAAGCGGTTATCGATCAAATTTCAGCTTTAGATCGTCCACTACATTTTGAAACATATATTAGTTTAACATGTCAAAAATGTCCGGATGTAGTACAAGCCCTAAACTTAATGAGTTTATTAAATCCTAATATCACTCATACTATGATTGACGGTGCTATTTTCAGAGAAGAAGCTGAAAACATTATGGCCGTACCTGCCATTTTCCTTAACGGAGAAGAATTTGGTAATGGTCGTATGACAGTACAAGATATCTTAACAAGTTTAGGTAGTACAGCTGATCCAGCTGAGTTTGATAACAAAGAGCCATACGATGTATTAATCATTGGTGGCGGTCCTGCAAGTGGTAGTGCTGGTATTTACACTGCACGTAAAGGGTTACGTACAGGTATTGTTGCTGACCGTATTGGTGGTCAAGTTAATGATACAGCAGCTATCGAAAACTTCATTACCGTTAAAGAAACTGACGGACCTAAGTTCTCTTCAGCACTTGAGGACCATATTAACCATTATGATATCGACGTTATGACTGGTGTGCGTGCGGATGATATCGAAAAAACTGACAGTGGTATTTTTGTAACTTTAGATAATGGTGCTAAGTTACAAAGTAAAACAGTTATTCTTGCTACTGGTGCACGTTGGCGTAAACTGCAAGTGCCTGGTGAAGAAGCCTTAATTAATAAAGGTGTTGCTTTCTGCCCTCACTGCGATGGTCCATTATTCGAAAATAAAGATGTTGCAGTTGTAGGTGGCGGTAATTCTGGTGTTGAGGCAGCAATAGACTTAGCTGGTATAGCAAGCCACGTAACCTTATTAGAACGTAATGCTGAATTACGTGCTGACGATGTATTACAACAGCGTTTAACTTCACTATCAAATGTAACAATAATCAAAAACGCTCAAACAACTGAAGTATTGGGCGACAATGCTGTAACTGGTATTGCCTATGAAGATTTAGCAACTGGTGCCAAACATGACATTACTCTTGACGGTATCTTTGTTCAAATCGGTCTATTACCAAATACAGAATGGTTAGATGACGCTGTTGAATTAAATGAAGCACATGAAATTAAAATTGATCGTCGTAATGCGACAAGTATGCCAGGCGTATTCGCTGCTGGTGATGTAACAGATGATCGCAATAAACAAATTATTATTTCTATGGGTGCAGGCGCAAATGCAGCACTTAATGCATTTGATTATATTATTCGTAATAGCGCTGAACCTGTACATCAATAAATTGACGATAACACACAAAGTAGACAACCCCTTTCGCATTAATTTGCGAAGGGGTTTTTATTTTCTATATATAATTTTTTGTCTGTAAGGACCTTAAATATTAGTTCTCCTAAAATCTTTTATAGATTGACAGTGTTTTATGCCGACTTCTGTGGGAATAACATTAGCCAAAGACTACAGGCTAATGCAAGGGCCCGCGCAAAGCGTGCATAAATAAACTGCCTACATAGGTATAATTTGTCGACAGTCTGAAGAGAGTCTTTTTGACTCTCCTTTTTATGTTATAATCGGCTCTAAAGTACTAGAAATTAGGTGTTTTTATGTTTTTACTTATTGTTGCCAGCATCCATCTCTACTTAATGAAACGTTTGAAAACTACATCTCCAACAAATAATTCAAGTCATAACGGCACAGCTTACCAATCAAAGCGCGCCATGTTAGGTCCCCTTTATTGGAAAACAGCACAGCATATGTACCAACGATTAACTACATATATATTTCGCAAAGTTTTTGTCATCGCCTTGCCTTTAACACTCATCGATATATGGTTATTCATAAGTTATCGCAATGGTATCATTTTAATTATTGAGGTCATTATCTATTTATTACTACTTATAATTATCTATAGATTAATAGAACGTAAATTAAAACAACTTCAGTAAATATCTTTTCTTGTTATCTCAGTTAGCAATGCCTATAATATTAAGAGGTTATTATATATTGCTCTATATACTGAACAAATTACCGTCGTTAATTAAATAACACGATTAAACAATATAAAGGAGTTAAATTACTGAATGAAGAAATTTAGAATTTTGTTATTATTATTTGCTACGCTATTCATGCTTGCTGCATGTTCTAATAACGTGGATGATGATAATAAACACAGTCAAAAAAATGCACCTAAAAATGTCCAAAATATTTCTGAAGATGACATATTTTCATCCTCAAAAACTGGAGAAAAAATAAGTACAGCAGAAATGAATAAAGCTATTAAAAAATACCTTGATGTTAACTCTGACATTATCGATAACAAATATCTTATGCAATACAAATTAGATAGACAAACTGGTACCGATACTAAAATCACTGATAAACAAGCACAACGCTTATCTAAATTATCTCAAAACGCTGTTAAAAACGATGTTCGTTTCAAAAAATTCATCGAATCTAACGACTTGCCAGAAGGATATAAACCCCATGCTGAACGAATCTTAAAATATTTCACTGCCTTAAACTCTACAATCAAAAATGTCGATAAAGATATTGAAGAATTAGATTATCAACCACAAAATAAACTAAATGTTGTTGATGTATCAGCCAAACATGCTGGTGACGTTAATGGTAAGCAACAAAAGAAAATTAAGCAATTTTTAGAAAAACATGATATTAACAGCGATGCTATCGATAAATAAAGTGCAAATTATAAATTCACAAGAAAAATTGCACAATCATTGAGTTATTTCATTAACACCTATCAACAAAATAATACAATCATTACAAAATGATGACAACGTCCAATAACACCGCTACTAACCGTTTAAAGCAATGTTACACATCATGCATGTTCTTTAATAGCATACTTTTCGTAAAAAACCTTACATAATTGTAAGGTTTTTTATTGTTATTTAACTTTTGACACTAAGTTCTATTTGTTAAACTGAGTTTGTATTAGCACAGAGTATAAACTCAGACTGGAGGCACACATGGTTCTTACAATTTTAATTGGAGCAATGGCTGCTGTCTTCATCGCACTAGGTCTCGTAAATAAACAAGAAAAATATGGCTTTATTTCTGCTAAACACATCCTTTTAAGCATTACTTATGTAGTGATTGCAGTTGTAGTTGGCAGTGTCTTAGATAACATCGATGTCTTTTTCGAAGGCTTTCACAATAGTATAACAGCAGCCAAAAAATATTAGAGGCTGGGACAATATTGATTTGTCCTAGTCTCTTTTCATATTGGCAGTCGCTGACTGCATTGAAAATGCGCTTTAAACCAAGCTTTTTTCAATGCTAGTCATCCTTGCCGGGGTGGGACGACGAAATCATTTTTTCAAAATCAGATTCCTGTCCCACTTCATGTTTTATTCGAAATCTCTTTTCATATGGGCAGTAGCTGTCTGCATTGAAAATGCGCTTCAAACCAAGCTTTTTTCAACGCTAGTCAGCCTTGCCGGGGTGGGACGACGAAATCATTTTTTCAAAATCAGATTTCTGTCCCACTCCCTTTTTAGTTTTTGACTACTTTGCTGTACACCGTTTTAGTTTAGGAATATTCATTTTATAATTTTTTAAAATGATTTTTGATGATATTAAGCTACAAAAAATGTAAATTGTTCTTTACTATACATTTAAGTTATGTGACAATATAAACAATATTATAAACATTGGGGTGTCAGGAAAAATGAAATATCGTCTTCCTATGTTATTTTTAGCTATTGTGTCCATTTCGCTGTCAATCCTTACTATTGCATCTAACAATCCGTCAGGGGGAAGTGGTGTCGCTATTGATCAACCACAAGATATATGGATGATTGTTGGTTTTACAGTAGGTATCTTTTTGCCAGCGCTAATACTAGGAATTTTTAATTCTACAGCTACTCGTGTACTTTCTAGCATATATCAAATTTTGTTTGCGATACCTGCATTTATTTTAACGTTAGGTATCATCTTTACAACTGCAGTACCGATACTTGTTTTTGTCTTATTTTTATCAACAATAGTAATTACTGCAAGTGCGACCACTACACTGTGCGTCGCTTCATAACGATACATACTTAAGCCTTATTACAACTCAACGTAATAAGGCTTACAATTTTCTATTTTTTTATCTACTACTTGTTCTTTAGTTTCGTAGCCTAAATAGACAAAAATACAACGAATCACTACTTGATGCGCTACAATAGCAATACTATCCAGCGACTTATCAACTTCTTGCTCGAAAAATTGTCTCACACGTGCTGATACGTCTTCATAACTTTCGCCATCAGGTGCTTTTTGAGTAAAACTATGTCTAAAATCTTTAAAATTGTCATCATTAAAATAATGCGCATACTCGCTTTGTTGTTCTACATCTGCTACATGTAATCCTTCAAAAATACCAAGGGAGCGTTCTCTTAGTAACGCTGTTGGCTGGGCAGGTATATCTTTATCAAAAATTGCATTATATGTTTGTCTTGTACGTTGCAGATCAGATAAATAAATTTGTTGTACGTGATGCTTATCAAAATATGATTGTAAAAATTGAGCGTCTCGCGTACCTTTTTCAGTTAACGGGACATCCAATTGTCCACAAAAATAATTATTACCTTGCTTTTTATCATAATTAGATTGAGATTCCCCATGTCTTACTAAATAAATTTTCACTACACTCGCCTCTTTTCTTTCACTTCTATTATATTTTCATTTTAGCTCAAGCTAACAATACTGTCACATCGTACTTCACAACTATATTAATGGTGCACTATTTGTTATGCTGTGAACCGAGGTGATTACTATGGAATATCAAACAAGTACTCAAGATACACAAGGTGGTCGTGTACTAGCTGCAATCAGTTATTTTAGCATCTTTTTTGCACCTTTAATTTTACCACTTATCGTGTGGATCTTTGCTCACAAACCAGCATCTTCACACGCTATGAAAGCATTAATTTATCATATCATTACATTAATTTGCCCTTTCGCTTTAATGATCAGTGGTGGATTAAGTCTATCTACCATGCAAGACGCTACGTCTAATTGGGTGACAGTAACAGCTATAATTATTACTATTATTTTAATTATCTTAACTATATGGTATACAATTAAGAATGTTTATCGCGGTGTAAAAGTTCTTATTTCTGAAACAACTTATTTTTATCCATAAAAAGGTTGGGTTGCTTAGTGTTAACACTCACACTTCGACAACTCAACCTTTAATTAATTTGCTTTACTCAACAATAAATTAATAGATAAACCTACTAAAATAAAACCTACAGCGTAATCAAATAGTGCTTTAATTTTACGATTAGCAAATATTTTTTTAATATATTGGAAAATAAATACACAAAAAATAAACCATAATAAAATAACTAAAGTCACAATAGCTGATAAGATAGCTATTTGTGATGTCACTGCCTCACCCGTAGAAAGAAACTGCGGTAAAATACTAATATAGTATAGTAACGCTTTAGGGTTTAATAAAGTACTTACAATACCTTGTCTATAAGAATTCAAATAACTAACTTGAGCTATTTTCATTGTTTCTGGATTGAAATTTAGACCTTGGCGTGCACTAATAATACTGCGAATACCTAAGTAAATTAAATAACATGCTCCCAATATTTTTATTATTAAAAACACATAATACATTTGCGCTAAAATAAAAATGATACCAAAGATCGCTAATAACGAATAAATAACATGGCCTGATGTAATGCCTAATGATGCCATTGTCCCGTTAACACGACCTGAAGAAATAGAATTTTTCATTACAATAAAAAAGTCAGGTCCAGGCACAATAATAATCATTAGCGTGATGGTAATAAACGTAAGTAATCCCTCCAACACAGCTTCCCCCTTTATTTTTTATTGTTAGCTTATCAATCTAGCATCAACTGCGCAATTACCTACGCTAAATTTATAGAGTCGCTCCCTACTCTATATAGCTATACATTTTATTATATTATTATGTTATTTTTACTATTATATTGTTTGATTTCATTGATTATTGACTCGTATATATGATATATTAATGGTGTAGTTGGAATCCGACTACTAGTCTTTTATATTCATGAACATATTACTCTTGGAGGCAACTACATGTTGCCTCTTTTTTTATGCTAGCTTAATAATTTTAAGCCTACGGTGCTCGCTAAAATCACTGCAATACATAGAATCCGTTTAATGTCTTTAGATTCTTTGAAAAACAACATCCCTATCAAGGCACCACCTACTGCACCTATTCCAGTCCATACAGCATAAGCAGTACTCATTGGTAAATTTTGCATAGCATAAGTTAACGCTACAAAACTCAAGGCAAACAATATTAACATGCCTAACAAGTCCTTACTACGTTTATGATGTGTGTATGCGTTTAATGCTGTAATTGCTAACATTTCAAATATACCTGCTAAAATTAAAATTGACCAAACCATTATTTTTTACCTCCTTCACTTGGCGTTACAAGTTTCAAGCCAATAACACCGGCTAACAAAGCAAAAATCAAGACGATTTTCCCTATTATTACGGGTTGCCCAAATACTACAAAATCAAGAATCGTTACGCCAGTCGTGCCTAATCCAACGAAAACTGCATATGATGTACCTACCGGCAAATATTGTGATGCATTAATTAGTAAATAGAAACTAACAATAATAGCAATGATAGTTAATAACCATTCTAATGTAGTACTTGCATGCGTTAAGCCGACAGCCCATCCTACTTCAAAAATAGCTGCAATAATAATTTTCAACCAGTTCATTTTTTAAACCTCCTATAAAATAAAAAGCCTGAGAAATAGTGCTATCACTATCTCCCAGGCTTTTATCCTTCCGTGTCACATGAATACATGTGGCTTTCTCTCGGACCAGACTAACGACTGTTACGGAACCCTAGAAAGCTTTTATTTAATTACTTTTAGCTTATCAAATAGTCCATACTCGGTCAATAAAACTTTTCATTTTTCACTTTATTTTACTTTTGATTCTATAAATACGTTTTCATTATATCAAAAATTAAGCCAAAACTCTCCACATTTTAATCGTTTTAATGTATAATGAAATCACATTAGAATTATTCTAATGTGAAATTGAGAATAATAAAGTATCACAAGATTTATTTCGTAATAGTAAGTTGTCACTTTGATTTTTCGTAGTATACCAAACTAACACAATCACGTAAAACACACTAGCTAAATGGATTAAAACTTGTTTTAAGCACATATTAGAGATTTAAAATTTGATGAAAGGTGAGATCGTTATGCAATTACTTGATTATAAAATGGAACAAGACAAACTTATTGCAACTGTACGTTCAGATAAACAGCATCTATTTAAATACACTTTCGATATTCACACACCAGAATATGAAATTTTAGCTGTATTAGAAGAAATCAATCAGCATGTTGATAATGGCTTCCACCCTTTAGGTTGCACTATTATTAAAAACTTTGATTATAAGGACGTGCATGAATATTCTTTATAAAGTAGTCACATTCAAACCATTATGAGTACACAATTGTTGAAAACATCAGTTGTGTACTTTTTTTATGCCCTTTCAAATACCTACTATTACTATGCTTTACAAATGCGTCTACAGTATCTGGGTCAACAATATAACGCCAGGCGATGCTATACACGCCCTTATTAACAAGAGGTCCGAACTGACTATCAATTCGGGCCTCTTATCGCTTATTCTGCTAATGTGTACTTATTACTGTGCGGTAACCTCTATTTGCACCTCAATATTTCCTTTGGTCGCTTTAGAGTATGGACAAAATGCATGGGCTTGATTAACATAGTCTTCCGCAACTTCTTGAGACATATTATTTAGTGTGACATTTATCGTACCACCTAATTTAAAGCCATTGTCTTCCTCATCGGTCAATAAATCAATCGTCACCTCAACTTCAGGTTGTGCATCTGTCACTTTATTACGTTGTAATATGAGAGAAAGCGCACTATTAAAACAAGCACTATAACCAGCTGCAAATAATTGTTCTGGGTTGGTTTCAGTTACAGCATTACCACCCATAGCTTTCGGTGTGGCTAAGTTATGGGTAAATGTATTATCAGGGCTAAAGACACGTCCGTCTCTACCACCATTGCTGATCATACTAGTTGTATAAATTGCTTTTGACATATAAAGCACCTCTTTTAAATTTTAAATTATCATTCTATAATATTAAAACACATTCAATTGCACTTAATTCAATAGAACTTAATCAAAATTATACTGTCGCTCAAGTAGTGGTACAACTATTTTGCTTCGATACGCATTTGACAATAGGACGTTGACTTCCCCATTTATTGTTGAAAAGCTAATTGTTGTTGTCTAATAGCTTCGGCCATACCTTCATATGGTGCTTCTGCAATAACCTGTTCATTATTAACACCAGGTGTACCAACATATGTAATTGTTGCAAATTCTGGAACTACATATTTAGGATAGGTATCATATTTTTCGCGAGAAGCTTCCATTACATCGATATAATCATTTTGATAACATACTGTAATTTCTGGATGTTCATGCACCCATTTAGGAAAGAAAATCACCCCATGCATTAAATGTTGTTCAGGCACAAAATTTAATGATACGTCTGTTCCAGTAGGCTCTGTCCATGATATTTTATAAACTCCAGCTATAATTTCAACGATATCTGCTTTTTGGTCTTTCACCCATCTACCACCTACCATACCTGAATGAATTCGATAATCAATCGTTTCCTCATTTTTCACATACATTTCATATTCCCAGCCGTTATCATAAGTATAAATCATATGTTTTCCAATAAAATCTTGAAGTGTTGCCATTATTATCCTCCTATATATATGTAATTATTTACATGTTTACTTTTACATACTACTCTCGTATAATTATTCTGTCAAAATACCAGGAGTGAAAAAGTGAAAAATGTACTGCAATATACTATATTAGGACTACTCAATAACCAATCACTAACAGGCTATGAAATTTATAAGTCTTTTAGTGAAGCAATTGGCGAAATTTGGAATGCTAAACATAGTCAAATTTATAATGAATTAAAAAAGCTCGTACAATCTGAGCACATTTATATTTCGAACATTGATGAATCTAGCAAAATAGCCAAAAAAATTTACAGTATTACCCCTATTGGTAAAACCGCTCTGTACCACTGGATTGAAACAGCAGATGAAGAAGAAAACACCAAAGATCCATTTGCGATAAAAGTGTACTTTTATGATGCATTGTCAACTGAAGCAAAGCAGGAATTATTGCGAACTAAAAAAGTTGCTAAACAAGATAAGTTAACTCAATTAAATGCCATCTTTCAACAATTAGACCCTCACAAAGACGCACAACACATTCGTATATTAAAAAAAGCTCTTTTGCGTGAACAAGCTTATGTTGATTGGTTAGATTTTTGTTTATCCGAACAATAACTCACTATCTTAATTGACCAATCAAACTCAACTAAATAAACTTACTTTAGCAAGCAATCATAGGTTATAACTATAAAAAATGACTAATCCTACAATTAATGGATTAGTCATTTTAATTTTGACACGCAAGACACCTGTCTACTGTGTTATTGATTATTATATTTTGCTATTTCCGCTTCTCTTAACTCTACACGACGTATTTTACCTGAATTTGTTTTCGGTAAATCAGTGACAAATTCAATTTCACGTGGGTATTTGTATGGTGCTACGTCCTGTTTCACATAATTTTGTAAGTCTTTTACTAATGCATCATCTGCCGAGTAATTATCTTGTAAAATTACAAAGGCTTTTACGATATTACCACGAATATCATGTGGCTTCGCAACTACTGCACATTCTTTGACTGCTGGATGCCCAATTAATGAATCCTCAACTTCAAATGGCCCAATAGTATAGCCTGAGCTTATGATAATGTCATCGCGTCGACCTTCAAACCAAAAATAACCATCCTCATCGACACGTGCTCTGTCACCTGTCACATAATAGTTACCACGTTTAGAGTCAGCAGTACGTTGTTCATCTTTATAGTAACCTTTAAATAATGCTGGAGAATCTAACGCAACAGCAATATCTCCAGTTGTACCATCTTCTATACGATTGCCATCTTCATCAATAATAGCCACTTGATCTCCTAAAATTGCGCGTCCCATAGAACCAATACGTGTTTCCGTACCTTTCAACGAACCAATTAATAACGTATTTTCAGTTTGACCGTAGCCATCTCTAACAGTAAGGTCAAAGTTTTTACGAAATTGTTCAATGACTTCTTGGTTTAATGGTTCACCTGCAGATACTGCACTGTGTAACTGTGATAAGTCATAGTCACTCAAGTTAGGTAACTTCGCCATTAATCGATATTCTGTCGGTGTACAACATAAGACATTAACTTCATGCTTTTGTAGTAACTCTAAATACTTCTCAGCATTAAACTTACCATTATAAACAAATGCCTTACCACCTGATCCCATGATAGATAAAAATGGACTCCACACCCATTTTTGCCAACCTGGTGCTGCAGTAGCCCAAGCAGTGTCGCCTTCTTCAATACTTAACCAATATTTAGGTGCAGTTTGCATATGTGCATAACCCCAGCCATGTGAATGAATCACTGCTTTCGGTTTAGCTGTCGTACCTGATGTATAAGACAATAATGCAATATCATCTTTAGATGTTTCTACCATGGCAAGTTCAGCTGATGCATTATGTTTTTCTGCAGTTAAATCATGCCACTGCTCTGCTTGTCCACCAACCACAAATTTAATTAATTGCTCATATTCTGCAATTTGTGTGAATTCATCTAGGTGGTCAGCAATAGCAACTACTGCACTTACCTCACCATGCGTTATTCTATGTTGTAAATCTTTCGTACGTAACATTTCAGAGCTTGGAATAATAACCAAACCTAATTTTAGTGCTGCTAAGTATATCTCGTACGTTTCAATGGCGCGCGGCATCAAAATTAATACTTTGTCACCTTTAGTTAACCCATGATTTAAAAAAACATGCCCTATGCGATTCGCATTTTTGATTAAATTTGCATAGGTAATTGTTTGTGTTGCTCCCGCTTCATCTTCAAATAAAATTGCTTCTTTCGCAGGATTTTCCGCGTATTTTTCAATTTCTGAAACTATATTATATGTTTGTGGGGCTATTAAATCTTCTTTTTTCATAATTTTCTCCTTCAAAATACATCGTTATACTAAATAAAGCATTCTAACATTTCATAAGCTATATGCTCAATCCTAGCATATATATTACGCCTATACCGTCGATTTGATAAGTAAAAAGTCAGAAAATTTACATTTTACCTTATCTTCTTAGCTTTAAAAGCAATTAAACACTTGCTCCGTTGCTTAATTAATCCTATTGTCATCATAACGCTATAACGCATGTATAAGTAATATAAATGCTCAGAACAACAATATAATTGTTTTATGTTCTATCACTATGTAGCAATGCTCTTTCATTTATCCTTTGACGCTGTATAATGTATGTTAAAATAGTTGACGTACTAACGCAGAATAAAAACGACACACTTAATTGAATATAACATATGGGGTAATTAACGATGGACAATAACTTAACTTTAAATATTACTATGAACGAAAAACGTGTGTTAAGAGAAATCTTTAATCATAATAATATTTCACGTACTCAAATATCCAAAAATTTAGAAATTAATAAAGCTACCATTTCAAGCATTTTAAATAGTTTAAAAGCAAAATCTTTAGTATTAGAAGTTGGTGAAGGTGACAGTACTAAAAGCGGTGGCCGTAAACCAATATTATTAAAGGTCAATGACCAATATGGTTATTTTATCTCATTAGATTTAACATATAATTCTGTTGAAATTTTGTATACTTATTTTGATGGAACAATCATTACGCACAATTCACACCCTTTAACAGATAAAAAAGTAAGTTCAATCTTGCACATCTTACAGCAAAAAATCAATATTACAGATAAACAAAGTACATTGTATGGGTTATTAGGAATTTCAGTATCTATTCACGGTATTGTGGATGATCATCATAACATTATCCACTTACCCTTTCATGAAACAGATGTCAGCGATATCACCACCGCGTTACAACAATTTGCGGCAGTACCTGTAGTCATTGAAAATGAAGCTAACCTTTCCGCACTCTATGAACACAATACTAATGGCAACCGCGATATAAATAATCTAATAGCTTTAAGTATTCATAAAGGTATTGGAGCTGGTCTAATCATTAATCAACAACTCTATAGAGGAGCTAATGGTGAAGCAGGTGAAATTGGTAAAACTTTAGTATCTAAGCCAACCGAAGTGGGTTCGACATTTTATAAAATCGAAGACATTTGTTCACAAGAAGCATTAATTCACCTTCTTAGTACTAAGTTAAATAAAAATATTACGTTACAAGACTTAATTCATCTTTATAATGAACAACAGCCTGAAGTTATTGCTGCAGTTAATCAATTTATCCAACATGTAGCAGTGCTTGTCCATAATTTAAATACTCAGTTTAATCCCAATGCCATTTATATTAACTGCCCATTAATTAATGCTTTGCCTACAATATTGGAAGATATTAAGCAACAATTTTCACAGTATTCTAGAAATGCTATCAGCATCGAACTCACTTCTAATGTGAACTATGCAACACTATTAGGAGGTACATTAGCTATTACTCAAACTATTGTTGATATCGATAATTTACAAATAAATATTTAAACTCAAGCACTTTCTAATCTTAATTGTAGAAAGTGCTATATTTCTTCTTTTTTAGAAAGCGTTTACAAAATATTGTAATTGTGCTATATTCTCTTTAACGTTAGTTTGTTTAATAAACTAACCAACTAAATGAGGGGGCTAAACATGACTTATTTCAATATAGATCCAGTAACATACGAGGGACCTAAATCAAACAACATATATAGCTTTAAATATTATAATCCAGAAGAGAAAATTGGTAACAAAACTATGGCTGAACATTTGCGTTTTGGTGTTGCTTATTGGCACACTTTCACCGCTGATTTATCCGATCCTTTTGGAGTTGGAACTGCACAGCGTGATTGGAACAACTTAGAACCTATGGAACAAGCTAAAGCTAGAGTAGATGCTATTTTTGAATTTATGCAAAAAACACAAATTGAATATTTTTGTTTCCACGATGTAGACATCGCACCTGAAGGCTCAACATTACAAGAATCAAATGAAAATTTAGATGTTATAGTAGACCGCATTAAAGAAAAAATGGAAGAAACTGGAAAAAAATTATTATGGAATACTACAAATAATTTTACACATGAACGTTTCGTACACGGGGCTGCAACTTCATCTAATGCAGATGTCTATGCATATGCTGCAGCAAAAGTTAAAAAATCGTTGGAAATAGCTAAAAAATTAGGTTCAGAAAACTTTGTTTTCTGGGGTGGTCGTGAAGGCTACGAAAGTTTGCTTAATACTGATATGAAATTAGAATTAACAAACCTTGCAAACTTCTTTAAAATGGCTAAAAATTATGCCAATGAAATTGGATATACAGGGCAATTTTTAATTGAACCTAAACCAAAAGAACCAACGTCCCATCAATATGATACTGATGTGGCAACAGCATATGCCTTTTTACAAAAATATGATTTAGATGACATTTTTAAATTCAACATTGAAGCTAACCATGCAACACTTGCAGGTCATACGTTCCAACACGAATTACGTTATGCACGCGATAATGACATGTTAGGTTCAGTTGATGCAAACCAAGGACATCCCCTTTTAGGATGGGATACTGATGAATTCCCTACTGATGTTTTCGACACAACTTTAGCAATGTATGAAATTTTGAAAAATGGTGGTCTTGCGCCAGGTGGATTAAACTTTGATGCCAAACCTCGTAGAACATCATTTAAACAAGAAGATTTAGTGCTAACACATATTACCGGTATGGATACTTTTGCATTAGGTTTAAGAGTGGCACATAAAATGATTGAAGATAACTTTTTCGAATCAATAATGGACACTAAATATCAAACTTTCAAAGAAGGTATTGGGAAAAAAATTGTTGATGGTACAACATCTTTTGCTGAATTAGAAACGTATGCACATAATCTTACAAGCATCGATAATGCCTCAGATCATTTAGAAGTAATTAAATCACAGATAAATCAATACATTTTAAATATTAATAATAAGGACTGATGACATTGACTTATGTAATAGGTATGGACATTGGCACTAGCGCCTTAAAATCTATTGTCGTTAATAAACAAGGGGACGTTGTGACTTCACACAGCGTCTCTTATGATACACAACATCCACAATCTGGTTACAGCGAAATAGACCCTGACATCTGGTATAATGCTGCGCTTGATAGCTTGAAATATATTCTAACACAATACGAACCAACGGAAATTACAGGTCTCAGTTTTTCCGGTCAAATGCATGGTTTAGTAATTATTGATGCGAATGGAGCAGTCATCAGACCAGCCATATTGTGGAATGATACACGTACATCGACTGAAGTGGAAAATATAAAAAATACTGTGGGTCTAGACACCCTGCTTAACCAAACACAAAACACTGTACTCGAAGGCTTCACCTTACCGAAATTATTATGGGTCAAGAACAATGAACCACATAATTACAGTAAAATTAGTAAATTCATGTTACCGAAAGATTACGTAGTATATAAATTAACAGGTAATATATTTACCGAACCGTCTGACGCCGCAGGTACAATTATGTTCAACGTCAAAACTGAAACATGGGCAACATCATTGTTACAACAACTCAATATTGATGTTAATATCTGCCCATCAATTATAGAATCACATGGATATAGTGGATCATTAACATCTGAAATCACCCATCAACTTAACATCACCTCGAATATTAAGGTTTATCAAGGTGGTGCAGATAACGCTTGTGGTGCTTTAGGGTCTGGTATTACAGATAACAGCAAACAATTAGTCAGCATCGGAACTTCTGGCGTAGCGCTATCTATCGAAAACAACTCAAAATTCGAAAATGATGGGAACGTCCATTATTTCAATCACTGTGTACCTAATCAAAAATACATTATGGGCGTCACTTTATCTGCAGGCTATAGCCTAGAATGGTTACGTCAATTATTAGCTCCGAAAGATGATTTCACAACACTTTTAACTGATATTAATGATTCCGTAATCGGAGGACATGGTTTAGTATATACCCCTTATTTATTAGGTGAACGTACCCCATATAACGATGCTACGGTACGCGGTAGTTTTATAGGATTAGATGCTAACACGACATCTTTGGATATCAAACGTGCTGTCTTAGAAGGTATTACGTTTTCTATTCAAGACAGCATTTCAATCATGCGTAATAACGGAATAGCAGTCAATGACATAGTATCTATAGGTGGCGGTGCTAAAAATACAACTTGGTTACAAATACAAGCAGATATTTTCAATGCAACAATTACCACACGTACAGAAGAACAAGGACCAGCTTTTGGTGCAGCTATGTTAGCCGCAATGGGGGCGCAGTGGTTTGAATCTTTTGACGCTATCAATGAATCTTGGATTCGATTCCATCAATCAATTAAACCTATTGACTCTAATAGTCAATCCTATCGTCAATTGTTTGATATTTATCAATCTGTTTACCAAGCAACACAACCAATTACTCAAGCACTTAGTCAATTTAAGTAAGGAATTAAGGGGATGGGAACATGTCTAATTATGATAATAAAAAATTCATCTTTAAAATCGCTTTAATCGCAACACTTGGGGGTTTACTATTTGGTTATGATACCGCTGTTATTTCAGGGGCAGAACAATCACTACAAAAATATTTAACTCAACAATATGGTAGTTTTATTCACGGTATGACAGTTTCAAGTGCGCTCATAGGTTGTATTATCGGGGGCTTACTGTCATCAAGCTTTTCAAGTTATTTAGGGCGTAAAAAATCGTTACAAGTTGCAGCAATACTCTTTATCATTTCGTCATTATTATCGGGGTACCCAGAATTTTTATTTTTCGATTCGGGAAACTCTAGTGTCGGTTTGTTAATTATGTTTAATTTATATCGTATTTTGGGAGGTATTGGAGTTGGATTGGCGTCTGCCATTTCACCAATGTATATTAGCGAAATATCACCATCTGCGATAAGGGGAACTTTAGTTTCGTGGAACCAATTTGCTATTATTTTTGGTATGTTGGTAGTTTACTTTGTAAACTTTGGTATTACACACGGCGAGACACAACAATGGATTGATGCTGTCGGTTGGCGCTACATGTTTATGACAGCTGCCATCCCTTCTGTCATCTTTTTCTTGTTATTATTCTTTGTACCTGAAACACCACGCTATTTAACGTTAGTCAATAAACAACAAGAAGCACTAACCGTGTTAAACAAAATTTATTCCTCAAAGCAACATGCACAAAATGTACTAAATCAGATTTTATCTACTAAAAATAATACTAAAGACGTTAAAGCCCCACTTTTTAGTTTCGGTAAAACCGTTGTAATTGTCGGTATATTACTGTCAGTTTTCCAACAATTTATTGGTATTAATGTAGCTTTATACTATGCACCACGTATATTTGAAAATTTAGGTGCTGGAAGTAATGCTTCAATGATTCAAACTGTCGTAATGGGATTAGTTAATGTAATTTTCACTTTAATTGCTATAATATATGTCGATAAATTTGGACGTAAACCTTTATTAATTATCGGTTCTACAGGAATGACTATTGGTATGTTAGGCATGAGCATTTTAGCTGCAAATGGAGCTTTCGGTGTCATCACTTTAGTCTTCATGGTCATTTATACAGCATCATTTATGATGAGTTGGGGACCTATTATTTGGGTTTTACTTTCAGAAATTTTCCCTAATCGTATCCGTAGTAGTGCAATGGCAATTGCAGTAGCAGTTCAATGGTTAGCTAACTTTACAATCACTTCTACATATCCTTCAATGATGGATATTAGTGGAACTATGACTTATGGGTTCTATGGTTTAATGAGTTTATTGTCTTGCTTATTCGTGTGGAAATTTGTACCTGAAACCAAAGGTAAAACACTCGAAGAGTTGGAAAATGTTTGGCGTAAAGATAATACATTATCAGAACAACAATATAATCATACAAGTTCTACGCATTAATACAACAGCACCGTTCACAACTCTGAGAACGGTGCTGATTTTTTTATATTAGGTTAATTCTAACATTCGATTTAAAGCTTGTTTGGCACTATGTGCCACGTTACTATCGACTGCGATACGGTTCGATAAATCACCTTGTTGAATTTTATCCAGACACCATGCGAGATGTGGTAAATCTATGCGATTCATCGTCAAACACGCACACATCAACGGATTCAATGAACGAATATTTAATTCAGGGTGTTGCTTTTTCAAACGCTCTACTAAATTCATTTCTGTACCGATGACCCATTCACTCCCTTGTGGTGCATCATTTAATTTATCAATGATATATTTAGTCGAACCAGCATAATCTGCTGCTTGGACCACATCGAATGTACATTCTGGATGTACTAAAACATTCACGTGTGGGTTACGTTGACGTGCTTGTTTAATATGACTAACATGAAACTTTTCATGTACGGAACAATGACCTTTCCACAAAATAACTCTAATATTGTCACTATCGCCATCGTATTCTAATTTCTTAGTCAAAGGATTCCATACGGCCATTTCGGTTAAATCCACACCAAGCTGATAGGCAGTATTACGACCTAAATGTTGATCTGGCAAAAATAAAATACGCTGCCCTTGATCCAAAGCCCATTGTATGACTGTAGCTGCATTGCCACTGGTCACACATGACCCTCCATGTTCACCCACAAACTGTTTGATCGTTGCTGTAGAATTAACATATGTTAACGGTAAAATATTATCTCCTAACATTTCTGTTAAATAATGATAGCCATACTGTGCCTGTGTAATGTTTGCCATATCTGCCATCGAGCATCCAGCTGACAAGTCAGGCAAATATATATGTTGATCCTCAGACGTCAAAATATCTGCAGTTTCCGCCATAAAATGTACACCATTAAACACAAAATAACGCGCTTCAGTATTCGTGCGGCAAATTCTTGCCAATTCTAATGAGTCTCCCATAACATCTGCAAATTGTGCAACTTCATCCTTTTGGTAGTGATGGGTTGGCATAAACAACTGTGACCCTAATTGTTCCTTAATACGCCAAATTTTTTCTTCTAATTCTTGATTTGAAAGTTGTAAATAGTATTCTGGTAACGCTTGTGCATCCGTTAATATTGGATTAAACATTATAAAACCACCTTTGCTGAAATATCGAGTGCGTGTGTCGCATAAAAGAGTGAACCTACAGAAATATAATCCACACCTGTTTCGGCATAAGCTACAATATTATGTTGTTGAATATTACCAGAAGCTTCTGTTTTGATATGTTTTGGCACATGTGACAGTTGTTCCGCAATCCATGCTGGTTGTCGATTATCAAACATAATCACATCAACTTCTGCTGCTATTGCTGCTTGTAGCATCGTTTCATCTTCTATTTCTACTTCGATTTTATCCATCGGTCCTTGCAATTGACGTGCCATAGCCACTGCTGTACTTAATGATTGTTGTGCTGCGATATGATTATCTTTCAACATAATTCCATCATTAAGTGTGCGACGATGGTTTACCCCACCCCCAACGCGTACCGCATATTTTTCAAACATGCCCAATCCGGGAGTAGTTTTACGAGTGTCAACTAATTGTGCTGATGTATGCTGAATAAGCTCAACCATCTGGTGTGTCTTAGTTGCTATACCGGACATGCGTTGAATTAAATTCAAGACAATTCTTTCCATAGTGAGTAACGTTTGTATTTTGCCGCTAATCTTAGCAATATGTTGTCCATGTTGTATTTGATCGCCATCATCAATATATAACTCAATAGCTATTTCTGGTTCTAACAATGTAAAACTATTATGTAATATGACCTCACCACAAAATATTCCGCTTTCTTTGGCAATTAGATTCATAGTGCCACGTTGTGTTGTGTCAAAAATACTCGTTGCTAAGTCACCATAATGATTATCTTCCAGGTAAAACTGTTTGATTTTCTCTTGTACGCTTAATATGTTGAGCATGCATGTCTTCCCCCTTTACAATTTCAATGTCTATTTGTTGTAATGCTGTTTGCATCTTTGGTTTATCTAACCGATAATGTGCACCTCGAGATTCTGTACGATGTAAGGCAGCTTCACAGATGATTTCTAACATTTTTACTCTGACATAGCGTTGCCACAATGTGGGTGTAAGTTGAGTTAGAGTGATATGCTCAGCTTGCTCTAAAGCCTGATGTAAACGTGTTAAATAACCTGTCATACACGCTCCATGTCGTTCAATCCCAAGTATAGCCTCGCTTTCTGCTTGTAGTGGTTTTAACACAGCCTCAGAAATTTTAGGTATCTGCACTAACGACGGTTGAGGATCTACGAGTGGACGGCTGGGCTGTTGATTAATCACTGCAGCACAATGTTGCCCCATTACAATAGCTTCCAATAAAGAATTACTTGCCAAACGGTTCGCACCATGAAAGTTAGTATTGCTTGCTTCACCAATACAATAAAAATGAGGTAAATTTGTACGGCCTGCTAGGTCTGTTTTAATACCCCCCATTGTATAATGTGCACCAACAGTTACTGGTAGGTATCCTTGCGAATAATCATCTGAGCAATAGCGTTGTGCTTGTTGATATATCCCGGGAAATCTTTGCTTAAAACCCCGTACCTGACGAATATCTATATAGCATTGTTGGTGCTGTTCGAAGATCGCCCTACTTGTAATGTCTCTAGGTGCCAAGCTACCCAAAGGATGATAATCATCCATAAAGCGAACGCCTTGTGCATTCTTTAAAATACCGCCTTCTCCTCGAACCGCTTCAGAAATCAAGCCATAATTGTTGGTTGGCGTACCTAATAATGTAGGATGAAATTGAATCATCTCCATATGCCGTAATGGCACCCCCATGATGAAAAGCAATAATATGACCCGAGCTGACTGTCGACGCAGCATGAGAATTATGACGAAAAATATTACTATATCCTCCGGTTGCACATACAACTTCATGTCCTAATATTTGTTGCAATTCGTTATTCTGATCAAACATATAGACACCACATATCTTGCCGTCTCTATCATGCACTAAATCAATGACTTCAGCTTGCTCATAAGTAGTGATGTGCGAATGTCGAGTCAGGCATGCTGTTAGATGTTGCATTAAGCCGTACCCTGTACGATCTCCTCCTATATGTAAAATGCGTGGTACCGTATGTGCCCCTTCTAAAGCCCAGTCAAAATCGTGAGTGTCTACTTGTCGATCAAAGTTGATACCTTGATTTATGTATTTTTGAATAGCTTCATAACTGGCGCAAATCATCGACGTAATCACACGCTGGTCACCTAAAAGATGACCAGCTTCATATGTGTCTTGCGCATGTGATGCACCAGAGTCATGTTCGTATTTTGAAAAACAAATACCTCCTTGAGCTAAATAACTGTTGTTTGTAGTTTTACTGTCTTTAGTAAGACAAATAACGTGTACATCTTCTTCTAATGCTTCAATAAAAGATAGCGCAGCAAGACCACTGCCAATTAAAATAATTCTTTTCATGTTTACACCTAACTTTACACTTATGTTACATTTAGTATACACATATATTTACATATTTCCGATTATAATACAAGTGAGGTAAGCCTATGATTTATTTAGACAATGCATCAACTACACAACCTGATTCTCAAATATTAACGATTTTCAACGATACACAAACCAACGCTTTTTATAATAGCGAAAGTTTACATGTGGGTGGTTTACATGTCTCACAGCTTTTACAATCATGTCGTTACTATATTCAAAAATACTTTCATACTGATAAAGAAGTTATTTTCTCGCGCAGTGGCTCTCATGCTAATGACATTGCTATCCGCAGTTATTTGGAGCATACAACTAAAACCCAAATTTTAGTATCGCCTTATGAACATCCATCAATCGCTGCAGCATTAGCACCTTACGAAGATGTTTTTAATATCGTGACGCTACCTTTGACAGCAGACGGTGCTATTAATGTCAGTGCAACACAACATCTATTAACAGATGATGTTGCCTTGATTATCATGCAGCATGTTAATTCAGAAACAGGATATATTTTACCAGTTAGTGAAATTGCAACTTTAGCGCACCAATTTGCTATTCCGGTCCATGTCGATGGCGTACAAGCAATTACCAAAGTACCGAACCTCACATTAGATGTTATTACCTCTTATGTAGGTTCAGGTCATAAATTTCACAGTACGAAAGGTGCAGGATTTTTATTGATAGACCATAGTTACATTCAACCATTAAACAGCCATTACTTACATGAATCTGCGACACAAAATGGCACAATAGATACACCAAGTATAGTTGCGATGACTAAAGCACTATCTATGGATACACATAGCGATTATCTTAGTCAAATCAAATCTTTTGCACTACAACAAGCGATAGCCTCAGGTTTCACTCCTATTGAGTACGATCAAACTGCGCCACATATTTTAGCGCTCCTCTCACCGCAATTCGAAGGGCAATATGTCATGCAGTATCTCGCCAGTAAAAACATCTGTGTATCTACCGGTACCGCTTGTGGTCATGGTATGTTGTTAAGTCACGGTTTACAGGTTAAAATAAAGACAATACCTAATCATGTACACGACCAATATTTACGTTTATCATTTTCAAAATATACGACTCAACAAGATATTGCGACGTGTTTCCAACATTTACACACACTTATTCAAGGAGACGAAAGCTATGGATACACCTAATAAGCGTAGAGCTCAAATCTTACATTTACTTGAATCAGCTACTACACCGCTGAGTGGCAAACAACTTAGCGAACACTTTGCTGTTTCTCGCCAAATTATCGTCAAAGATATTTCGGTACTAAAATCACAAGATTATACTATACATGCCACAAGTAAAGGTTATATTCTCAATCAAGAACCTCAAGGTAAATCATTCAAACGTGTCATCGCCTGCCAACATACACGCGATAGGATGGCTCAAGAATTACAAATCATTTTAGATAACGGGGCAATGATAGATGATGTAGCTATAGACCATCCTGTTTATGGCACCATCAAAGCAAAATTAATGATTGAAACTAACGAAGATTTACAACAATTTTTAACACAAATGACGAAATACCAAGGTCAAATGCTCGCTAATCTTACGCAAGGCGTGCATTTACATACCATTTCTGCACACACCGAAAAAATTTTAGACAATGCGATCACTGATTTAAAACAGCACGCCTTTATCGTTGACTAAAATTACTATTGCACTAAAAAACTGTGTTAGCGTTACCATATACTGGCCCGTCAACACAGTTCTTTTAGTGTTTTAATTTTGTTAAATTTAATTACGCAAAGTTGTTGACCCCTGTAAACTAAAAATGTATTATATACAAGGTGCACAACTATTTAAAGGAGACGTGAACAGTTATGTTTGCAGATTTAAAATACTTAAAACAACACCCTTTCCAACTCGTTTCTATGATTGCCATAGCTTTAATACCGTTAATCTATAGTGCTGTCTTTATCGGGTCGATGTGGAATCCATATAATGAAACAGGGTCTTTAACTGTAGATATTGTCAATAAAGATGACGGAGCCAAAATCAATGGAGAACATATTAATATTGGTAATAAACTCGAAGATAAATTGAAAAAAAATGATAAATTTAATTGGCAATTTCATAAAGATAGTAAAGCAGCGAAACAAAATATCGATAAAGGGAAATCCTTTGCTTATATAGAGATACCAGCAAACACTTCTAAAAAAGCAAGCACACTATTAGATGAACAACCCGAAAAAGCTAATATCACAGTGAAAACTAATCCTGGATATAATTATATCGGTGCTAATATCGGTGGCCAATCAGCAACAGGTATCCAACAAAAATTAAGCGATGAAATTCGTAGCACTTATACTAAGGAAGTATTCAGCAATATGAAAAAGTTAATCGCAGGTAATGAACAAACAATCCAAGCCTTAGATGACATGAATAATGCTGAACAACAGTTGATAGATGGTAACCAACAAGTGCAAGCTGGTTTAGAACAACTGAAACCTTTAAACCCAAATGCAGTAGGTCAAATTGCACAAGGCAATACCCAAGTGACTGACGGTTTAGCTTCATTACAAGAAAACAATGAAAAATTAAATAATAACCTTAAAGCAAATATGCAACAGTCTTCAGATACACATTTTGAAGAAAAAAATGCAGAGTATGTTGCAGATCCAATAAATATGAAGCAACAAGATGTTACTGAAGTTGAAAACTATGGTCAAAGTTTCGCACCATACATTATTGCTGTGAGCTTATTTGTCGGCGCTATAACTTTCAGTGCTGTATACCCAGTGGGCAAAAATATGCTAACACGCAATTCTGTCGTGCAAACGTTTATCAGTAAATTTTTACTCTTCCTAATTCAAAGTATTGTGACTAGTGCAATCCTAACGCTGTTCCTTGTCTTTGTCTTCCAAATCGAAATCGACGATATTGTAAGATTCACATTTTTAATTGTGTTATGGGGCTTAGCCTCAATGTTCCTTGTCACTACATTAACAACACTATTAGGTAATGTCGGTAAGTTTTTAGCCTTGATGTTATTAATCTTACAATTAGGTTCAAGTGAAGGTACATTCCCAATTGAAACGTCAAATGGTTTCTTCCAATTCCTGAACCCTATCTTACCTATGACTTATGTGATTAAAGGAATTAGAGAAAGTATCTTCGGCTTCACAGGAGCAATACCATATCATGATGCAGTGATATATCTTATTATTTTAATTGTCGTATCATTGATTGTTCTATTCTTTAGCTGGATGATGAAATACAAATTCCCTAAAACGCAAACATTAGATTAAATTACAAAAAGCCTATCAATCCGAGATAGATTGATAGGCTTTTTTGTATTTATTTACAGTTGTGCTTGTGCTTTTACATAGTCAACAAAAGCTGCTGTATCGCCTTTTTCAATGTTAGAAATAGGAAAGGCACCGATATCAAAACGTAATTCTACTGAAGACTCATCATGTGAAATATGTTGTAATTCATCATAACGAATACTTCTATAATAAAATTGACCATCCATATCTACGTTTAAAATTAAACGTTCATTAGTTGCAATATATGCACCTTGGTATATATGTTCTGTACCTTGTATCGTATAAGGCATGTCACCTAGTACTGCTGGTCCTTTTGTTTCTGTAGGATATAAATCATCCGGATTTACATTATCTAAAATCATGCTCTCACCTCATCTATAGATTAATCTGCTTTTTCTAGATCTACGTCATTGATGTCTATACCCATTGCTTGTGCAACGCCTTGACCATATTGTACGTCTGCTTTATAACAATGTCTAATATGACGATGTTTCAACTCATCAGTAACGGGTGCCATTTCATTTGCGGTATTGTAAAATAATGCTTGTTGTTGTTCTGTTGATAATAAACGGAATAGTTTCCCAGGTTGTTCGAAATAATTATCATCATCTTCACGGAAATCATGTTCGTAAACACTGCCTTCCAGTTCTAATGCAGGTTTTTTGTGTTGTGGTTGATCTTGAAAGGCATCGTAACTGTTTGGATAATAATGTGTACTGCTACCTTGATTGCCATCCAAAATACGCATTTGACCATCGCGACTAAATGGACAAATATTTTCTACGCCAACACCTTTAGGTTGATTGACTGGTATTTGCCAATGGTTCACACCTAAACGATAACGTTGTGTATCACCATAAGAGAATAAACGACCTTGTAACATTTTATCTGGAGAAAAATCTAAACCAGGAATGATATTAGTTGGTGCAAACGCTGCTTGCTCTACATCTTGGAAGTAGTTTTCTGGGTTACGATTCAACTCAAATTCTCCTACTTCGATTAATGGGTATTCATCTTTATACCATACTTTAGTTAAATCAAATGGATTATCTTTATGGTTACGTGCTTGTTCTTCTGTCATAACTTGAATATACATTTTCCATTTAGGGAAATTCCCTTCTTCTATAGCATTAAACAAGTCACGTTGTGATGAATCTCTATCTTTTGCTATAACTTGTTCTGCTTCTTCTGCTGTAAAGTTTTCAATACCTTGTTGAGATCTATGGTGGAATTTAATCCAGAAGCGTTCGCCTTCAGCATTATACATTGAATATGTATGTGAGCCGAATCCATGCATATGTCTATAACCTTTTGGAATACCTCTATCAGTCATCAAAATAGTAATTTGGTGTAATGCTTCAGGTAACAATGTCCAAAAATCCCAATTACTTTGTGGGTTTTTCATATTTGTTTTTGGATCTCGTTTCACGACATGGTTTAAACTTGGAAATAGCTTAGGATCTCTAAAGAAAAAGACTGGCGTATTATTACCAACTAAGTCCCAGTTCCCTTCTTTAGTATAAAACTTCAAGGCAAAACCTCTGATATCACGTTCTGCATCACCAGCACCACGTTCACCAGCTACCGTTGAAAAGCGTGCAAACATTTCTGTTTGTTTACCAACTTCTGAAAAGATATCTGCACAAGTATATTGCGTAATATCATTTGTTACAGTAAACGTACCAAAAGCTCCAGATCCTTTAGCGTGCATACGACGTTCTGGAATAACTTCTCTATCAAAATGTGCCATTTGCTCTAAGAAATACCAATCTTGCATTACTAAAGGCCCTCTTGGACCAGCTGTCATACTATTTTCTCTATCTGAAACGGGTGTCCCGAATAAACCTGTTAATTTATTATTCATCTCTATACTCCTTCTCGATTCTATATATTGATGTCTCTATGATAACGATGTGTCGCGCGTACACTTTACGTGTAATCATATTTAAAGCTATAACTACGAGCTCCACTTTATGCTTTAACCGTCACACTTAATCGCTCATTAGTTATACACTTTATAACAATTACTTTTTTGTAATTATTATAATCTATTATATCAACTTTTCCTGTATTGTCGATAATTTTATATTATTTTGTTGATTAAATTGATAATCATTAGATATAACTGATAATTATAATTAACGTCTACACAAAAGGGAGTGGGACAGAAATCTGATTTTGAAAAAATGATTTCGTCGTCCCACCCTGGCAAGGATGACTAGCATTGAAAAAAGCTTGGTTTGAAGCGCATTTTCAATACAGTCAGCTACTGCCCATATGAAAATAGACTAGGACGAATCAATATTGTCCTAGCCTCTTGACAGTATAAAATATCATTTTTCAAATAATAGTAAAAAGAACAGTCAACATGGAGCTCCTCATTTTCACAAAATAGGTCATTTGCCCTTAATGTTGATGCTGCATTATCAATTCTGCCAAACATTGAATGGCTGGCTCCATATCTTGTTCAGCAATATAAGCGTAAGAAAAACGTAAATATTGTTTGGCTTCATTGTCATAAATTTCACCTGGATAAATAATTAAGCCTTGCTCAAGCGCTTGGTTGAATAGTGTTTTCATATCTATAGGTACCGTCAACTGAAACCAAATATAAAAAGAGCCTTGAGGTTGTTGCCATGTACCACAATCAGCTAGATATGTTTCTAAACATTGCATAAAATGTGCACTTTTACGCTGTAATGTCTGCCGTAATTGTATTAAATGATTATGATAATATTTAGGTTCTGTTAACCACTTTTGGGCGATAAATTGTGCTATAGAGCTGGCACCATAGTCATTTTGCATTTTCAAATCTGCTAAATGACTAATGACACGCTCATCACCGACAATCCAACCTACACGCAAACCAGGACTTACCGTTTTGGATAAACTTCCTAAATATAATACATTATCGTTATTGTCGAGCGCCTTCATTGGTAACGGTCTGTCACCCTCAAACCATAAATCACCATACACATCATCTTCAACGATAGGTATACCTTGTTGTTGGCATTGATTAATAATTTTTTGCTTTTGTGTCTTACTATACGTATGTTGTGTAGGATTATGTAACGTTGGAATACAGTAAAATATACTATGCTTATACTCACTATTTGCACGAAAAATATGATTAATATGTTGTTCTATCGTTTCTATTTGTATCGGTAACATCTTTGCTTTCATACTATGCCACGTATGCACAGAATTAATATACGATGGGGTTTCAATTAATACTTTAGACTGTGGTACTAATAAACCATCGGCAATTAACTTCAACCCTTGTAACGCACCTGACACGATACAAATTTGCTCAACATTACAACTAATGCCTTTGCGTGCCAAATGCTCGACAACAGCATGACGTAAAGCTAATTTCCCTTTCGGTGGTTCGTAATTAGTTGTTAACGCGCCTTCCACATCTTGTGCGATTATCTCTTTAAACAAATCATTAGGGATTAATTCTGGTGCTAATTCACCAGTTCCTGTGCGTATTAAGTGTGTATCAAATTCTAACTCATTAATTTTGCGAATATAATATTGATTATTTTGTGACCTGCTATGGCCAAAATAATCATGCCACCGTATATTATCTTTAACAAATTGATTCCATTTGTACTGCGAAACGTAGACACCACGTTTTTCGATACGATCTATTGCACCGTAACTTTCCAAAATATCAAATGCTTCTATGATTGTAGAACGATTAACTCGATACTGTTGCGCAAGTACACGTTGACTAGGTAATTTATCTCCTGGCCGTAAGCTATTGTCAGTCATTTGCGTTAAAATATCATCGACAATATATTGATACTTTGCTTGCTTCATTTTACACTCTCCCTTGGTTGGGATTTTAATTCACAACTGGTTGGTTTATTTAAGTAATAGTTATTGTATCATAAAACCATATTAGCAATAATTCACATTCCATTATAGCTACAACCATCCAATCTGGTTGGTTTATATCGTTTTAAAATACTTCATGAAAGTAGAGGCATGTTATGTTACAACCTATACTACACGGCTTTTTACTCGCTTTAGGGCTCATTTTACCCTTAGGTGCACAGAATGTCTTTGTTTTTAATCAAGGGGCAAACCATCGCAAATTAATACATGCCATGCCTGTCATCGTCACTGCGGGTCTTTGTGATACGTTACTTATTATCTTAGCGATTTTGGGCGTTTCGTTAGTTTTAATGTCTTTACCTGCATTACAATTAGTTATCTATATTATCGGCTTGGTATTTTTATTTTATATGGCTTGGTCACTTTGGCATGAACAACCAAATAATTTGGCTCAACAACACTCAATGTCAGCTAAAAAACAAATAGGGTTTGCGCTATCCGTATCATTATTGAATCCACATGCCATCATGGATACTATTGGTGTAATTGGCACTAGCGCATCAGTCTATACTGGCTCAGATAAACTATTATTTAGTCTGGCTACTATTCTTGTATCGTGGTTATGGTTTATCTTACTAGCTATACTGGGAAAATTACTAGGCTCAATAGATAAGACTGGTAAATACATCTTACTGTTGAATAAAGTGTCGAGTATTATTGTGTTAATTGTTAGCATAATCATTATTAATAATATAATTCGTTTATTATTGTAATGACATCTATAACAAGATATATAAAGTCTCTGACTTTGTTGGCAATTTTTGTGCACGCATTTCGCGGGCACTGCCTTAGCATGTAGTCTTCGGCTAGTGCTCTTCCCGCAGGAGTCGCCCCAAATCACTGCCAATATTATAATTTATGAATTGAAATCGATAGTGTTTATTATGTTATATAAATCAAATGACAATTATCACATAAAGTCGATGTGAAATTGAATTTAGACTTTGTTTAAGACTGTCTATAAAGTCTCTGACTTTGTTGGCAGTTTCTGTGCACGCATTCCGCGGGCACTGCCTTAGCATGTATTCTCACACTATTTCCCTTCGGGCGTCAGCACGCTAAAAAATTAGTACAATAAGTTAACCAAGAACTTGGTTATTTCTTAATATCATTAAGTATACAAAATTTTATAAAACTAAAATAAACGTCAATTTCTATATTTTCTCAATAGAAATTGACGTTTATTTTTAGTCAGGTATATTTATGTCCGGAACACTTAATTATTGTTTGTCATTAAATTAAAAGTCCAGAATACAAGGCTATTCCACAGAAAAGTATTTCCTAGTACCTTACTTTTCTGTAAGTACGCCGTCCTCCATATGATAGACGTGATCACAATACTCTGTTAAGCGCTCATCATGTGTCACAACAATACAAGTTTTATTCAGTGCTTTCACTTGTTGCTGTAAAATCTCCATGACAGCAATCGCATTTTCGGTATCTAAAGCTGCTGTTGGTTCGTCAGCTAAAATTACGGATGGTTTAGTGTACAAGGCTTTGGCTATAGCTACACGTTGTTTTTGACCACCTGAGATGTCGCTTGGTAATTTGTGTTGCACGCCTGTTAACCCCAACTGAGTCATCAGGTTGTTATATTCACTTTGAGACATAACCTCTTGTTTTTGTTTACGTAATAATTTGAACTGTTGACTCACATCTAAAAAGGGCACCAAATTCGTCGCTTGTAAAATAAATCCAATTTCTTGTAACCGTGTACGTGCAAGTTGTTTTTGATTCATCATAGAAATAGCTTGATTTTGAATAGTAACTTCTCCAGATGTCGGTGTTTGTAAAGCACCTACTATAGTTAAAAACGTACTTTTACCAGAACCAGATGGGCCAACAATGGCATTTAATTCTCCTTGTTGAAACGTAATACTAGTAGGTTTGACCGCTTCTATTATCTGATTGCCATCTTTAAATGATTTCGAGACATTCTCACAAATTAGCATACTGTATCCTCCTATTACCCAATCGCTTTTAATGGGTCAATTTTTCTAATAGATAAAATTGAAAACAAACTACCTAGTAATGATACTAAAATTAAGACGATGCCAAAAATGAGTAACGTTAAAACTTCAAACTTCACCGGTACCGCTTCAGGTAGAAAGAGACTCGTTAGTAACGTTAATCCTAAACCTATAACCGTGCCGATACAAGCTAATATAAACGTTTGTGCTACTACTACTTGTGCCAAGTAACTATTCGTAAATCCTTGTGCTTTTAAAACACCAAACAAATGCGTTTTTTGTAATGTAATAACATAAAGGAAAATGCCAATAACAGTAGCAGAAATAACAAATAAAAACGTAATCATAAAGTTTAATGTTAAGTTTTGTGCTTGATAGCCTGGCAATTGTTCAATGAAGTTATCTATAGACACCGCTTCTTTATCATTCTCTAGTTGCTGTGACGACCAGTTATCATCTTTAACGACGACTGCATTAGTTTGGTCATTTTGTAATTTCGTATTGATATTTGCTATTGTATTATTATTCGTAAATAGTACTGGTGAAGCATTGTATTTAGCACTTTCAGTAAAACCAACTATTTTCAATTTTTCGTCCGATTGCGATAACGTTAAAGTATCATCAATTTGAAAGCCTTTTGTTTTCAATGTTTCATCAGCAACAACCTCATTATCGGCTGTGGCTTGACGGCCATCAATCAAATCAGGCATTAGAAAACTATTTTTTGTCACACCAAAAAGCAATGCATTTTCTTCGACATCACCATTAGACGCAATAACACCTGTCTGTTTCAATGTCGTTTGTTTATCATACGTACCTTTCACATCATCTGCGTTAAACAACGATTGTTCCACTGTTTGATTTGCATCTTTATTTAAAATAATAGCGTCAGCATGCCATTTATCTATGCCTTCTCTATTCATATTCATTAAGCCATTGGCTAAACCCGATAATAAAAACAGTAAATAACTTATCATAATTAACACACCAATGATCAAACTGAATTTTAATTTATTGCGTTTGATTTCATTCCAAGCTAAAAACATAACTCACCTCTTCTACTTACTAATTGCTGCTTCTCCATCTTAC
This sequence comes from Staphylococcus sp. GDX8P114P-2, assembly GCF_017892945.1. Classification (NCBI taxonomy): domain Bacteria; kingdom Bacillati; phylum Bacillota; class Bacilli; order Caryophanales; family Staphylococcaceae; genus Staphylococcus; species Staphylococcus sp. GDX8P114P-2. Next base: position 89,288 of record NZ_JAESMB010000005.1, read on the forward strand.
ACTTTCTACTAAAACATTTATAGTTACGCATCAGTATTACACGTCAACAACTTATCATTTATCAAGGTCTTCCAATAAATCATGTAATTCTTGAAGGTCTTGTTCATTTAATTCTTTTTGTTCAACGAAATTTAATACTAGGGATTTCACATCACCACCATAGAGTTGATTAACTAACGTTTTAGTTTTTTCATATTTCATATAATCTTCCTCCACTGTTGGTGTGTACTGATAAACGCCATCTTGTTTTTCCCTAGATAACAGTCCTTTTTTATATAAACGCGTAATTAATGTACGTATCGTCTTTTCATTCCACGCTTTAGACTGTTGTACTTGCTCAATAATATGATTCGCAGATAAGGGGGACTGTGTCCATAAGACATTAATAATTTCCCACTCTGCATTTGAAATATCAGGTGCTTTCTCAGTCATTAATTATTCCTCTCTCCTTCAAAATAGCCTTACTTATAGCTTTAGCTTGTGTTCCTGATGCATTTGCTGCTCCATGTACATGTGTTGAAAAGTAATATGTGTTATTAGCTGTTGTCACATATCCTGTATACCAACCATTTTGTAGTTTGCCATTTACTTTACCAGTACCTGTTTTCCCATAGAGTTGCGCTTTTTGATAGTCTTGTTCATGTAGCAATGTATCTAAATAAGCAACATCACTTGCGCGAAAGTCTAACTGTTGTTGTTTTACCGTTGCTAAAAGTTTCACTTGTTCTAAATTAGACACTTTAAGGGCGTCTTCTTGCCAATAAGCGGATGCATTACTTAAGGTTTCATTACCATAATTTAACGCTTGTAAATATTTACGCACTTCTGTGTTTCCTACCTGTTGATTCAGTTTCTCGAAGTACCAATTCACTGAATAACGCATAGCACTCTGTACATCTTGGTCACGTTCCCATTCTGCAAAAGGGTATGACTCCCCTTGCCACTGCTTTGTAGATTGTTGTGCTGATATTTTCTTTTGATCTAATCCAAAAAGTGCTAAATATATTTTGAAAGTCGAATCTGGTGCAAAGCGTTCTCTACTACCTGACTCATTATAAACAGCGTACTGTTGTCGTTGTTGATCAAATAATACAAATGAACCTTCTAACTGGCGAAAATGTTCATGTTCATCTATGTGTCTTAAATTATCTAATGCCTTCGTGTAACGTCCATTAGCATTTTCTTGTGCGCCTACTAAAGGTATTTGGACTATTAATAAACTAGAACATAGTACTACACCTATCATCAAAAGCAAACGGCGGTGTGTCTGTTTATGAAAATTTTTGATTTGCAATATTCTTTGTTTTAGTTCTACTTTTTTTCCACTGAATGACTGAACATAGATACTGTTCTCTTTTTGTACTCTAGACATTGTACTAGCAATAAGTGTCTGTCCATATAATTTATACTCTGCTGGTTGCAATTGAGTTAATACTTTTTGGTCTGCAATCAATTCACATTCTTTTTTCATATGGCGACGCACATAATAAAGTATGGGATTAAACCAAAAACATTTAGTTAATAAGTTAATAAACAATACATGTAAGGGGTCTTTGCGTTGAATATGCGCTAGTTCATGTAGCATCATATATTTGCATGCTTGTGCACTAAAGCGTTGATCCATATTGGTCGGTATAATAATCCAATAACCTCCCCACCAAAATGAAACAGGCGTTTCCACTAGAGGACTCTCTGCTACAGATATGCGTTTATGAGCACTGTGTAACTTTACTATATTTAAACTTTCACCCACGCTAATCGATACTGTTGAGCGCACCAAATTGCGCAGTTGTAAACAGCCACGCACAAAATACACAATCCCTAAAAACACGCCTATAAGCCACAATATCGTTACAAGCCACGTAATAGCTTCCCAATTCATTTGCGTTGTATTTAAAGTATAATCTTTTGTTTGCGACCAAGCATTGGGTGTACTCGTTGCTCCTGTTGTAGTTGCAGATTGACCAACATCACCCTGTTTGTGCGAGCTCACTAATCCTCTAATCCATTGTTGAGGTAATAATGGTATAAACATCGCTACGTAAACTAAATACCACATTTTATAGCTTATAGTGCTATGACAGTATTTCGTACATATCGCTTTAAATAAATATAAAAAAGCATAAACTATTACCGCACTTAATGTACTCAATATTACAAATTTCAACACTCGCACATTCACCTCTTTCATTATTTCCCATGATACTTGCTTGACTTAAATATTACAAGTGTAATATAATCATTCATGAAGATTACATTTGTAATATTTAGGAGGTAACTATGAAAAAGTTTTTTACTATCTTTGTCTTACTCTGTGTTTGCTTCGCTTACACAACTGCTACTGCTTCAGCGCAAGGTTTAACTAAATTAGAACATAAAAATGATGCCACAGTAGGTGTTTATGGCATTAATACTGCTACTGGACAAACTTATTCGCACAACGCTGATACCCGTTTTGCTTATGCATCAACTTTTAAAGCCATTACGAGTGGGTTATTATTACAGCAAAATTCTCCTGAAGCATTAAACAAAACTGTAACAATAAAAGAATCAGATATCGTGGCGTATTCACCTGTTACCGAACAATATGTCGGAAAAACAATGACCCTACGCCAATTAATTTCCGCTGCTATGTTACAGAGTGACAATACTGCTAGCAATATCATAATGGAACAACTCGGTGGTCTAGATCAGCTTTCGTCTCGCTTACAAGCACTCGGTGACACAACAACAAACCCACAACGTTATGAACCCGAATTAAATAACTATGATCCACAAAGTACGGCAGATACATCAACACCTCGTGCTACTGCCCATAATTTGCAAAATCTATTAACAACAGATGCCGTTGCACCACAACAGCGTAAGTTTTTACAAAATTTAATGTTGAACAATAAAACAGGTGAGAGTTTAATCAAAAAAGGTGTCCCTAACAGTTATAAAGTAGGCGACAAAAGTGGTCAGGGTACAACTTATGGTACACGTAATGATGTTGCCCTCATATATCCAAAACATCAAACTAAGCCAATTGTTTTAGTCGTCTTTACGAAACATCAGCAACAAGACGCACAACCACAAGATGAGTTAGTGGCACAAGCAGCACGTCATGCAATACATCAGCTCGATTAACTTTAAGAATTTACGCAGACAAATATTTATTAATTATGCACTACTGTATCGCAACTGATTATTTAAATATTTACACTAACCAACAACACTTAGAGCTGGAACATGATTAATGTCCCAGCTCTATTTTCATACCTTGTTTTGATTATTAAGAACACATAGCCACCAACATCATACTACAATGCTTCGACTAAGCAGCTGCCTATATTTATTAATATTTAACGATGCATTAAGGCCGTCACTTCACCTGCAAATACCTTCTGCTCATTTTGATTATAAGTATTTAACGCAACCGTCAGCCTCCCCGTAGTCTCTTTCATATGAGTTTTATCGATGACTTCCACTATGACATATAGGCGATCATCAGGATAAACAGGTTTCATAAATTTAACATTATTCATTTCAGTTCCTGCTATAACTTCTGAACCATATTTACCTTCTTCTACCCATAATTTAAAAGTCAATGCCAATGTATGGATGCCCGAAGCAATGATACCTTTAAAGCGCGTATCTGCTGCTTTGTTTTTATCAATATGCATATATTGCGGATCATACATTTGTGCAAATTCCATAATATCTGCTTCTGTTACTGTATAGCTTTGCGTAGTATATGTGTCACCTATGCCAAACGCATCTAAATTCATCCTCGTCTCTCCTTACGTTTAGTTATTACCTACAAGTGTATCAAAATTTCATTATATATAGAGAAGCCACTTATGTTATTAAGGGCAATAATAAAAAACCTATATTGTGTTTATATGTAATTATAAACACAATATAGGTTTTAAGACATTTGTTTATGCCCAACCACGGAAACGAGTTGCTTCTGCAGTACGTTTCACACCTATAACATAAGCCGCTAGACGCATATCAATGTTACGATCTTGCGCTAAATCATAAATCGTGTTAAACGCTTCTACCATCTTCACGCTTAGGCGCTCATTAACTTCTTCTTGAGACCAATATAAGCCTTGCTTATTTTGCACCCATTCGAAATAAGATACTGTAACACCGCCAGCACTAGCTAACACATCCGGTATTAATAACACATTTCGTTCAGTTAAAATACGTGTTGCTTCTTTAGTTGTTGGTCCATTCGCAGCTTCTGCAATGATACTTGCTTTAATTTTATGTGCATTATCAATTGTAATTTGATTCGCAATAGCTGCTGGAACTAAAATGTCACAATCTACTTCTAACAATTCATCATTAGAAATAGTATCATCAATCACATTAGTAAAGCGTCCATGTTCAGCACGCAATTCTATTAAACGATCAATGTCTAGTCCATTCGCATCATATACACCAGCTAAACTTTCAGAAACGCCGACAATTTTAGCACCTTTATCGTACAAAATCTTTGCAATAAAGCTACCAGCATTACCAAAACCTTGCACTACAACTCGTGCACCTTTAATGTCACGTCCCAAACGTTTAATTGCTTCTTCTATAGTAATTACAGCACCTAATGCAGTAGCTTGTTCTCTTCCTTCAGAACCGCCAAGCGCAACTGGCTTACCAGTAATAAATCCAAATGCATTCGCTCGACTGATTTTACTATATTCATCCATCATCCACGACATTATTTGTGCATTTGTATAAACATCTGGTGCTGGAATATCACTATCTGGCCCCACAAACTGAGAAATTGCACGAACGTAACCACGAGATAAACGTTCTAATTCTAATTGACTTAATTGACGTGGATCACAAATAATTGCACCTTTACCACCGCCGTAAGGTAAATCGACAATACCACTTTTCAAAGTCATCCACATAGAAAGTGCTTTTACTTCCTCTTTAGTAACATCTGGGTGGAAACGAATACCACCTTTCGTTGGTCCAACAGCATCATTATGTTGTGAACGGTAACCTGTAAATGTTTTTACAGTACCATCATCCATTTTCACTGGAATTCGTACCTCTAGAAATCTTAATGGTTCTTTTATTAAATCAAACATACCGTTATCAAAACCTAAATTATGTAAAGCTTCTTCTATAATTTCTTGTGTAGAAGATACTAAATTACTATTTTCTGTCATATTCACATCTCGCCTCTTTCTTAATTTATTACTTTACTTTTCATTCTCTTTTGAAATAACATTGCCTTTAACAATGAAATTTTGGCATTACTAAAATTAACTTAATAGTTAGAAAATTCAGTAAATAAAGCCGGAATCATCATTTTACTATTAAAATCGTCAAATGTAAACTAGACTACAAATAATCATAATAATTATATACAATAACATATATATCTTTAATAATTCATCAAAGAGCATAAAAATGCGTAACATCACTTTAATAAAGCTTAGTTACGCACGCTATATTTATATATTATACATAGTAGATAGTGGTGTTGTTAAGTCATTTGCTGCTTGTTGCATTACAGTTGCTTCATCTGTCGTAGCAGTACCTTGGGCACGCACAATATGCAAAGCATCAAATCCCATTATTTCTTCAAACATACCTTTCAAGTAATGATATGAAAATTCTAAAGCTGTATAACGATCATCATTAGTGTACACCGAACCACTTGCTTGAAGTAGCAATGCCTGATAGTCATCAGTCATTAAACCTACTGAACCCGTATCAGTATATTTAAAGGTTTGTCGCGGTACTAATATATTATCCATATAATCTTTCAACCGAGAAGTAATATTAAAATTGTGCATTGGTGTCACAATAACAATACGATGATGGGCTTTAAATTGCGCTATTAATGCTTTCGAGCGTTGCGCAATTTTTTGTTCATCACGTGTCATTTCTTGCTGCTGGCTTTCTTTTTCCCATATTTTTAATAGTTGCGTCGTTTCAATACGAGGAATTTCAGTTTGATATAAATTTAAGATCTCTACTTCTTCAGCTGGACAGATGGTTTGATAATGCTGCAAAAATAACTGTTGTAGCTTAGCAGAGAAAGTTGTTTCATTTTGATAATCGGGATGGGCATTAATAATTAACGTTTTCATTGAACATACTCCTTTAAACTTAATAAATTAAGTATATCGCTCAATGGTGTCAAATAACGAAACTTTTGAAAGGAGAAATTATGAAAAAATCTGAACGCTTAAATCAAGAGTTAAAATACTTAAGTCAAAAACATAGTTTTCATCTAAAAGAACTAATGTCTGAATTTAATATTTCCAAAAGTACAGCCCTCAGAGATATCAATGATTTGGAAGCAATGGGCTTAAGTCTATATGTAGAAAATGGCCGTTATGGTGGTTATAAAATTTTATCTCAAAATTTATTAACTCCAATATACTTTAATAACAACGAAATGCTAGCCATTTTTTTCGCTTTAAAATCATTAGATTTGTTGTCTAGTACACCTTTCGAAAAATCATACAAACAAATTAGAGAAAAACTGTACCACACGATACCAACTCAATTAAAAAGTGAAATTTCCACTGTTCTAAATTTTATTCAATATTATAACGCTTCAACACAGCAACAAACGCTTTATCTGTCCGACATTTTAGACTCGATTATTCACGAATACACTTTACATATTAGCTACAACCAATACCAATGTATAGAAACCGACATTCAAGTGTATGAGTTATTTTATCGTAATGGCGTCTGGTTTTGTAGTGCGTTAGATATACCAAGTGAAACGTGGGGAATCTATCGTTGCGATTGCATTTTAGAACTACAGGCTAACACTACTGATCACCCTAGTTATGCACGAAGTACTTTGGCCGAATTTCAAACACAATACGAAGATACATATCACGATATTCCATTCAAATGTAAACTCTCAACCTTTGGCGTCGAATTATTTACTAAAAACCACTACCCTAATATGGAATTACAATATATTGACGGTTCTCCCTACATCGTAGGCGGCTATAATATAGATGAATTAGACTACATGACTCATTATTTAATGTCTCTTGGTACACACGTCGATATTATTTACCCCGAACAGTTAAAAAAGAATTATTTACACCAAATGCAGCGCATTATTGCGCGTTATCATTAACCTTCACTGTCACTTTTTAGCATAGTAACTTTGCACTTATATACAAATCGTCAAAATAATATATCTTACGCTTCAAACTGTTTATATATTAATTTAAGTTATTTATTATTTTTGGTAATATTATTTAATAATACTATATTAAAATCGAGGTTATTTCATCATGCGTAAAAATGTCATAGAATGGCTTATTGCAATTGTTATCGGAATTAGTATTGCTTGGATAGTTACGACATTTATTTTTAGCAAATATCACGTCAACGGCGATTCGATGTATCCAACATTTAAAAATAATGATCGCTTACTTATCAACAAATTCTCCATTTCTATGGATAGTTTTAGTCGTGGCGATGTTATTGTTTTCCATGCTACTAAAGACAAAGATTATATCAAACGATTAATCGGTATGCCTGGTGATAAAGTACGTTATAAAAACGATCGCTTATATATTAACAATCAGTATGTTAAAGAACCTTACCTCAACTATAATAAGCAACATAAAATTGGCAATCAACTTACTGAAGATTTTGATACTGCAGATATCGAACATGCTAAACAGCAACAAACTATTCCTAAAGGTAAGTATTTAGTGCTCGGTGACAATCGTGCAATTAGCAAAGATAGTCGTAGCTCATTAGGCTTAATTGAAAAAGAAGATGTCGTCGGCAAAGTCTCCATGCGATATGCTCCATTAGATCGTTTGGACTTTGGTTTTTATGCTGATTCTTTTGATAAAATTAATAAAATATCCGCGATAGAATAGCTACTTTATTAGCACTGATTGCCATTTAGCATAATAACATTGCATGATTTACACACTGTACTCCAACTGGATATAAAACAAAGGAGCGAATTCTCAAAATAAAAAGTTTACGATTTTGACCGTTGTGTATGCTTGCCTATAACTATAATTCAAACATATAGTTTCTCTAGCTGCTGCACGTTACAAAGTGACTTGTGTAAAAATACAACACAACTCCTCTTACACTATCGAAGTAAATTGCTATTGTAATTCCGAATAAAGAAAACGCCAATTTCTAGTTTATCGCGCTAGAAATTGGCGTTAATTTTTTAGTCAGAGCTCTGAATGTCTCTAACTCTTTTTATTGTTCAATTAATTGAATTAAGTTGCCACATGTATCATCAAAAACTGCTAGATTAATACCCTCAACTTCTTTAGGCTCAGTAGTAAATTGCACACCTCTTGCTACTAATGCCTCATACTCTTCAGCTAGATTAGAAGTCGCAAACATCGTAACTGGAATGCCGTCATTAAACAAACCTAATTGGTAGTTTTTCGCGACAGGATGCGCATTAGGTTCTAAAACAATTTCTACTGGATTGTTACTTTTGGGTTCAGTCACAGTTAACCATTTCGCATCGCCCATATCTATATCATGTTTTAATTCAAACCCTAATTTTTCGGTATAAAAATCACGTGCTCGTTCTTGGTCTTCTACAAAAATACTTGTTGCTACAATTTTCATGTTTAACTAACTCCTTTATTCTTACTGTAATGCCGCTCTAATTTTAACGCCATGTTCTATATATGCTTTTAAGCAACTTAACATGTAAACCCATCCTTCTTTTTGCTCTAACATAACCTCTAGTTCATCCGAATCAAAACCATTTTCCGTAGTTGTTACTAATGTTGCACCATCTTGTTCGGTAAAAGTAATCGTTACAGTTTTGTCGCCCCAAGTAAATGTAATATATTGATTAGGTACTAACTCCGTAATATTGATAGTTACTTCAGCGTTATACTCTACATATATTAACGTTATTTCTTTTCCTTCTGACCACGACTCTGAGCTAGAAGAAAACCAAAATCCTCCAATTTCATCCTTATCCACAAACGCTTCAAAAATACGTTCTGCAGGTGCAGCAATCGTCATTTTCGTTACAATATCCATAAAATTCCCCAATCTGTTAAGAGTTATTTACACAGTATAAGTTATTAACGTTTTTATCTTATTTCAAACATCACTATCAATCAGCGACATGAGTACGCCGTATCACGAATGTGTATACTTACACTGTATTAATACAACATTACTAAAGGAGATGTGGCAATGTTAAATCACGTGGCAGAAATTATGATTTATGTCTATGACCATAACAAAGCAATACAATTTTGGACTGAACATTTAAATTTCACTGTAGTTGAAGATACAGAAGAAATGGAGATGCGTGTCGTTAAGCTACAACCAAATACTCAAGCGCAAACGCTTATTGTTTTACAAGACAAAGCGAAAGTAGATGCTATGGATATGGGAGTCAGTACAACGACACCGTCATTAATTTTTTCTACAAATGACTTTGACCATCTCTATCAATCGCTAACAGAACAAGGGGTTAATGTAGGTGAAATAATGACATTACCTATGGGAAGAGTATTCAACTTCTCAGACTATGAAGATAACTATTTTGCTGTTAAAGATAATTAATAATTGAGCAAGCAATGCCACGAGTTAAATAATCATTGTACTTTTACTTAGCTACACAACTTAATCCCAACAATTGAACGCTCAGTAGTATAAAACACTTGAGCGTTCATTTATATATTAATAGTGCGCTTAAGAAAGAAAATTGACTCAAGGTCTTTTGCTATTCTGTCCATACAGTCCGAGTAAATGCCATAATTTCATTCACAAAAAGTTTAGGTACTTCCATTGCAGTGAAATGTCCACCTTGTGCTACTTCGTGTAAGTATGTCAAATTATAATGTTCTTTCACATAAGTCGTCGGCGGTAACATGACATCTTGTTCAAATAATGAAATACCGGTCGCCACAGTTAAGTTCGCTAATGGTAATAATTTAGTCGCATTTTCCAAATAAACATTGGCAGCTGTAGCAGCACAATTCGTCTCCCAATATAAATACACAAGGTGAATCATGTCTTCCGGTGAAAGTAAACTGTCTCCATTTTGATCTTTACCACTCCATGCCCAATATTTTTCACCTAACCAAGCCAACAAACCCACAGGAGAATCTGAAATACCAAATGATAGTGTTTGTGGTTTAGTCGCTTGAATTTCCATATAGCCTGTTTCAGTTTCAAAAAACGTTTGCGCACGTTCTTGGTAATCAGCCTCTTCTAATGAAAGACTATGTGTTTTCTTCAATAATGGTCGTATGATTCCTACATCAGTTAAATGTAGTCCTAACAACGCTTGTGGACTTTGTGAAGCCATATATCGTGCGACACTTGAACCTACATCCCCACCAGATATTATAAAAGGACGATCCCCCACTGCTTGTTTCATCAGTTGTACTAAAATTTCAGCAATCTCTTCATTGCTTACACCATGTTGGAATTTAGAAAAGCCAAACCCTGGTAATGAAGGGATAATGACATCATAAGATACTTTTTCACCATTAAGCGTAAAGCCTTGAGTCAAACTATCAATCACTTTCGTATAGCGTAAAATACTATCTGGCCAACCATGTAATAATAACAATGGAATACGACGTTCGGTTTTACCATGTTCATAAATAAAATGCAGATGCTGTCCTGCTACTTCTGTTTCATAATGATTAAACTGATTTAAATGACGCTCTAAACTCGACCAATCATATACATTCAACCAATAATCTGTGAGTTCCTTGACTTGCTCAATAGAAATACCATTATTAATGTCCTCATCTAACTGCACAGGCCATTTAGCATATTCTAGCTTAGCACGTAATAAATTCTTGTGAGCCTTAGAAAAATTAATGGAAATTCTTTTCATCTTTCATCCCACCCTCTTATCATTTTCGTAAGTACTATCACTTTATTCACTAGCAACAACATTTATATTTAATTATGTAACTGTTTAATTAGTTGCTTATTCCCTAATTATTGAATTATATTTATATTTTATTTATACCCCTTTAAGAACTAGAAATGGTAATAACTTGCTTGATATTGTAAAATACAGTTTGCATAGTGTAATAAACACTATGGGATTGTATGATTAAAGGAGTTAGTATGAAACACTTTAAGAAATTATATGGCAAATTGTATTATGTAATTCTATTTATTATTATTGTAGTATTTTTAAGTGGCTTATATTGGTTTTATATTACGAAACAACAAAACACTAATAATAACGATATTTATGATAACTTTGCAGCTTTAAAAGCTGACACAAAAGAAGGTAAAGATTGGCAAATCAATGTCAAAGACACAGATGACAATATTTTAATAACCGCTATTCATGGTGGCAGTATAGAACCAGGAACTTCAGAACTAGCGAAATTAATTGCCAAAAAAGGAAGCTTTGGACTCTACAGTTTTGAAGGATTACTACCTTCAAACAATCGAAGCTTACACATAACTTCTACGAATTTTGATGAACCCAAACTACTTGATATTATTGAAAAATCAGAAGAGGCTATATCTATTCACGGCGTTGATGAAAGTAAAGAAATTGTTTACGTTGGTGGCAAAGATACAAAAATGGCCAAAGCAATAAAGCAAGAATTAGAAGACAAAGGTTTTAATGCAACGCATAGTCCGGAGATGATAAATGGTAATTCCGGCGATAATATCATTAATAAAAATGAATCGAAATCTGGCGTGCAATTAGAAATTTCCAAAGGGTTGCGGGAATCTTTCTTTGAAGACGATGATACCGATTTAGAGTCTCGCGAAAACACTAACAATTATCGACAGGACATGTATGATTTTGCTGAAGCCGTAAGCCAAGGCATTAAAGCTGGCGAGCAAGCTAAAAAATAATTAACTATAAAAGAGCACAAGACATAAATCCCCATACTCAAAATAAGCGGACCAATCTATATTAAGGATTGGTCCGCTTATAGTTAATTTTATGATTTTAATTGTTCATGCTTGCCTAGTGTAAGGTTTATTTTATAATCAGAGCTATTTATATCCCGGACGCTTCATAATTCATACTACTTATCCAAAGTAACATTAATAATTTGTCCTACAAGTGCGAAAACACCAAGTACAATACAGACTACCCCAAAACTGATGAAACTTTGTTTTTTACCTGATCTTTGTTGAGAGGTTTTTTTACCTACGATTAATAAAATCAGCCCCACAATGATGAAAACTATTGCTGTTATCAACATATAATTCCTCTCCTTAATTTACATTTCTTAGTCAATCATACTATACCCGCTCACTTTTAATCATTAACTTTTCACCAAAATTAAAAAAAGACGCCATCGCGTCTGTCATTTCTATCCTCTAATTATGTTTGCTTTTATGTTTAGCTTCCACAATATTTGATATACAACTGGTAATCATTATTAGTATAGAAAAAATAGTAATACCTAGCCAATCCTCTATACCACAAATTACTATCATGAATAGAAAAATACATAATGCCAAAACTATACTTTTAAGAATACTATACATATAGCTCTTCATCTCAATCTACTCCTATAACTAAAAAGGCAAGCACTCTTGTACCTGCCCCAAGACTTACAATAGTTTGTTATTAGAATCAGTGAAAAGAGAGAGTATTCAAAAAACTGATTCTAACAATATTATATATATTGCAAACTTACTTTTGCAACGCTTTTTTTGATATATATACAATTATTTTTTGTTACAAATAAAAAAAGCCACCCGAAGGCGGCCAAAAGGGCGAAAATACAACTAATGTGTATCTTCAAAGTTAAGCATAGCAAAACTAACAACACAATACAATAACTTTATTTTTATATTTTGAGGAACTTTTCTGTTTTATAGGTAACATAGAAGAGGTAAGTATATAAAATTATATACTTATCCCGGTTGTTGTCTGAGCAGTGAGGCCTATTACACTTATAGACCTCTTGTTAATTATAAACTTACACTTATGAATTGTGCAACTTAATTTCTGATTCTTAATAAAATTCACACAATTTGTTCAATGATTAATACTATGTAGCACCACAAAATAACGATGACTATAACTATATCAAACTTAGTTCAATCATGCGTCTTTAGATAGTAATACGCATAAAAAAGGACGAGTACTAGATAGCACTCGCCCCAAAAATAGATAGAATTATTGTCTATATTTAATTTAATGTAAATTTAATGTAAAGTCAAGTAAATGATCAATTAAATTTAAAATTTTCCTAAATAAAATCATTAACTTAATTTTGTCATTAACCCTTTTATTATTTATATTCCGGGCGAATAAACCACATTTCACTTTCATAATCATGAACTACTCTATGTGCGACTTCTTCTTTTTCAGCACCTTTGCCTTCCCAGTTTTGATCTAAAGATTCAAACTTTTGATAGTTACCATCTTCATTACCATTTGTGACAATTGCCGTGTGACCAGCGCCCCCACCGTAATTTTCATTAAAAACTACGATATCGCCTTTTTGTGCTTTAAACCCTTCTGTACTTTTATGTACTGTTGCTTCACCATCAAAATTATTTTCCGTTGGGATGTCTTTAGCATAATCCCCTTCCAAGCCATGACCAAACAAATAATCCCATTGCATGTTTACTAAATCAAAACATTGCCAACCATATTCATTGTCATAGTCCCAGCCTTTTCCTTCTAATGATTCCGCATAGTCCATTGCTTCTGTATGTGTTACTTTTGCTGTTGCTTTTGCAGTATTACCATTACTCTGCACAACGACGTACACTAACATTACAGCAATCAATAGACATGTATATGTAACAACCTTAGTCATAATAGTTTCCTTTCAAATAAATAATTTTATAATTAATTGTTTATTTTTTTATTAACTAAATTCCTAATAAACCATAACACAGTGACATAAGCTACACTATTACATGAGTATAAAACTATATTACGTTTTTATACCTATATGTAATGAATTTAATGCGTTACCAAATAAAATTTTATTAGCACTTTATTTTTTGTTTCTAGTAGTGATAGACAAAGCGTATTCTAATCACTTTTAAATTAAATGACTACACATTAAAGACGTAAAAGTAGTTCTCTTTTCATTGTAATAATGTGATTCAATCATATTGTTAAAAGTAATAAATAGTTGTCTATTCAATTTTTAATATATCATATATGTTGCAATGTTTTAGTGTCACTTAGTTTTCATTTTCGTAAAGTTTTATTAAAAAGATTAATAAAATAAGAACACTCTTTTCAAGGTGCTCACAGTCAATTTTCGACTTTGTTGTCAGTTTTTTGGTGCACGCCTTTCCACGGGCACTGCCTTATCCTGTAGACTTCGGTGAGTGCTATTTCCGTAGGAGTCTGCCAAAAGTACTGCCCAGATTATTTATTCAAAGTTTATTCGCTATCAAATAAACCCTTCGCATTAATTAGCGAAGGGTTTGTTTACGTTTTGAGAGCATTCTCTTCAGAGTGCTCAGACTATTAAAAATACGTACAATATAAAAAAGAGATACACACAATTGAACAGCACGCTGATCAATTGTAACTTTAAAAATACTGGATATTCTGTTGATTGTAAACGTTCCACCAATAAACAGTAATAATTAGTGTGCCAAAAGTAAAATGATGTCTGTTAATTTCACAGTAAAACTTTCATTCAAAATTGTTTACTATAGCTAGTACGTTCTTACTGTCGGCGATTTATAATTCGCAATAAAGTCTTCAATTTCATCAAAAGCATCAGAAAATAAAATCTTATCCCTATCTTCTTGTGTTAAAAATGCGTTCGTAACCATTTGATCGTAGAATTGTTGGATCAAATCGTAATAATTATCAGTGTTAAAGAAAATACAAGGATTGTTATTCTGGCCTACTCTTGTCCATGAAACGACTTCTGTAATTTCTTCTAATGTACCTGGGCCTCCGGGTAAGGCAATACAAACATCTCCTTTTGCTAACATCGTTTCTTTTCTTACTGACATACTGTCTACAATAATAAGTTCATCTAATTGATCATGTGCTAATTCTCGCTCTTGTAAAAATGTAGGCATAACTCCAATTGTCTTGCCGTGATGTTGTATTACTGTATTGGCTACAGTACCCATTAAGCCTGCATTGCCCCCTCCAAATACTAAAGTGTGATTATTTTTAGCTATCCATTCGCCTAATCGAACCGCACTGTCTTCATATTCTTGTTTGTTTCCTTTACTCGCACCACAATAAACGACGATATTCATGTTAATTCTCCCTCTCATTCTCAATTTTCTTAGCAACTATAAACGCTTTAACTGCAGCTGGACTCGTTAAAATATGGACATTTTGCTGATTTACTGTTTGCTTTATTGTGTTTAAAATGTACGGTTTACGCTTTTTTGGATAATCCCAAATGTACTTAATAAACTCTAGATTAAATCTTTCTTTACATCCTTCACCCATATCTTTTCGTGTCTTGCCTAAATTTTGCAATAATCTTTTAGCTATTCTAAAAAGGCAAATTTTACGAGGCAAATCTAAAAAAATAACAGTATCTGCTGCGCTTAGTCGCTCTGCTAAACAAGCACTATAACTACCATCTATAATCCATGATTGTTTGGGTATGATGTTTTGTAATATTTCTTCTTGTTCATCCTCACTTGTCATTATCCATTGAGGCTTCCAAAAAAGCACATCTAAGTGATATAGCGGTAATTGCAATTCGCTAGCTAATGTGCGACACAAAGTAGATTTTCCTGAACCAGAAGAACCCATAACAACAACTTTTTTCATTAACATCACCCTCTATGTATACTGGATTTGAAATTAATTGTACATGAGTACCTATATGTTCACAATTTTTAATTTATCCAAATTACACCTACTCCTGTTCACCACTATAGCAATTTAGTGTAAACTGAAACAATACAATGCAGATGAAATGAGGGGTACAATGTTCAAAACATATATTAATAAGCAATTAAGTTTAAAAATATTAGAAGAATCCGACACTCAAGCTTTATTTAATGTCGTCGATGAATCTCGTACATACTTGGCTGAATGGTTACCATTTGTTAATTTAACGAAAAGCAGTGATGATACGAAACAATTTATTAAATCAGCATTACAACAATTCGTTGCACATGATGGCTTTCATTGTGGCATTTGGTATAACGATAAATTAGTAGGTGTCATCGGTTTACATTATATAAATTGGTTAAATGAAACTACCTCAATTGGTTATTACCTACATCAAGACTACCAAAAGTTAGGTATCATGACTGAATGCACACAATTTTTAATAGATTATTGTTTTACAGAATTAAAGCTTAATCGTATTGAAATCAGTACTGCAACACGAAACACGAAAAGCCAAAACATTCCTAAAAAACTTGGTTTTACACAAGAAGGCATATTAAGACAAAATGAAAAATTAAACGGCTCATATTCAGATAGCTATGTTTTCAGTTTACTGCGTAGTGAATACAATCGCTAAAATGTACCCTTCTGATATTGTGAGCACAAGCAGCTACACCTAGTTATAACACTATGCTTAGGTGTAGCTTTTGTTATTTCTTGGGAAATATTCTTTATTGTCTACACCTTATTTAAAAGCGACGCCATTATTTATATCGTGTTTTTTCACACAATCCACTTTTATCGTACAACTTGTCACCATTACATTTTAGCTACTCATATGTACGAACCTCATACTTTTAATTACGTACTATTGTTAACCACTACACAATGAATCAGAACTACATCACCATACCACTTAGCTTGTATAGTGCACCACTTGTTCAATTGCTATAGTAATTTTGTTATAAATTTGATTAACTTACTTTAAGGGGGAGACGGAATTGAAAATTCAAGTTGACTATAGTGAACAAATGACACACGATGAATTGCTCATTACATGTAATAAACACAACCATGATATCGATAAATTATTGACTCTCATTAATGATTTTTATAATCAGCCAAGTTACCAAGTTCGTGATCTCAACAATGATATTTATTTTATTGCGCAACACGATATATATAGTTTTCGTTTTGAAAATAGGTTACTAAAAATTTATACATTAAAAGGTACTTTTATTTTAAATGAACGACTTTATAAAGTTAAAGAACATTTAGCAAGTCATTTTTTACAAATATCTAAATCTGAAATTATCAATACAATGTTTATCGATCACTTAGTTTTAAATAAAAACGGCATTATCGAAATTATATTTACCAACAATGACTCTACGTATTCTTCCAGAAGATATTTAAAGTCTATTAAGGAGGCATTAAAATTATGAAACGTTTATTGATGGGAAGTACTATGGGCATTGCACTAGGGGTTTTAATCTCTATAATATTTTCACTTATCTTTGCTGATGGTAGCTATGACCCAGTCAATCCGCATTCTTTTATGGGGGAAATCTACAATGAACACTTAACTGAAATCCAAACATTTATTATAGCTGTAGTGATTTGGATATTGTTAGGTATTACTTTCAGCACGAGCAGTTTAGTCTTTTCACATTTGCGATATACACGAGTAAAAACCACCATGCTTCACTTTATCATCATGCTTTTTATCTTCTTTCCTTTAGCAATACTAGCTGGTTGGTTTCCTTTCAAAATCTCAGCTATTGTAATATTCATTATAATATTTGTAGTGATTTATGTAGTGATTTGGAAAATACTTAATACTAAAAATCAAAAAGATATTGAAGCTATTAATAAACAACTAAAAAAGCAAAGGACTGATTAGTATGAATAATGGTAGATACACTGTTTTACCGCATAACGATGTAACTGTATTTCTTATAGGCATGCGTGTCAACAAATGGTTCGCAGTTCACAAATGGCTACCAGTCTTTTTAGCTATGCCACCAATGATGAAAGAATTAATGAGTGATAAATCACTGGGCTGCTTGTCTTTCGAAATGTTTTTTAAATATCGTGGAAATATAGTAGTGCAATATTGGGAATCGAATGACAAACTACTCACCTATTCAAAAATGCCCAATCATCTTAAAGCTTGGAAAAAATTTATGAAACGTACTCAAAATAATGATGCTGTTGGATTTTATCATGAAACGTATAACGTCAAAGCTCAAGCATATGAAAATATTTATATTAATATGCCAGACTTTGGTTTAGGAAAAGTTGAACAGCCAGTAAAAGTAAATAAACACATACATTCAGCCAAACAAAGATTGAAATCATGATGCTATTTTAATTAAATATGCTAATGTTTGTAGTTTTAAAAATACGAATTTGATCTTTTCATATTTGATTACACCTCTCACATTATCTGTAACGTGAGAGGTGTAATACTATGTATAGATTTATTAAAGTGCCAGTACAAAATTTTTATTCTACTAATACATTGTAATAAATCATTTTTCTTTCTAGGTCTCTTCACATCAAGTGTTATAATAATTGCAGGTGTTGTTACTTTTTGTATAGTCCTATTTACATTGGGAGTATACTCTATAGTTAAATGTTAAGAGATAAGATAGGTGAAAACTATACTATATCTATTATATTTTTTTAGAGTTACGTGATAGCAAGTATATGAATATGTATAATACTAATTAACTTAATTATATAGAGAGGTAGATATACATATGAGTAATACGGAAAAGAATAAGGAGAAGAAAGTTATAAGTGTATTCAATTGGGCTTTCTTTATTCTAGTATTTATACTATATTTTTTTGTTTATAATTACATAGATAATTTACCTAATGATGTGGAATATATGAACCCTTTAGTATTAACACTAGCAACATTATTCTTTGGTACTTCAATGAAAGCTACATACGATATACTAATCAATATTTATTTTGGTTTTGAAGAAGATATTCCTAAGTATTATAAAAAAGGAAAAGTTCAAATACATAGTTTTATTGATTTTATATCTATTGGTTTTGTTTTGATAGTTATAGTTAAGTTTATTAATAACTTCACAATTGCACTTGCTATTACTATTTTCTTTGTAGCTTTTCTAATGTTAACTGCTTATATGTACTTATCAAAGAAAATCTTAACTAAGAAGAGTAATTGTAGTGAAAAAGAAACAAAATCATATTAGGTATAAGGCTAATTAAGAAATACAGAAATATCTCAGTTAACTATTTTTGCATTCCCATCCACTATGGTGTTATAATATGCGTAACGAAAATAAGTATTCACTTATACACCAATCCCCTCACTACTGTCATAGTGAGGGGATTTTTGTTGGTGTGGCTTAAGGTCGCCTAGTTTTTATTGCGTTTACTTAGCCAATAAGTAAAGTACGCGATGGCACAGCCACTAATGACTGGCCCTATGATGTGAACGAAAATAAGTATCACTTTATACACCTCCTCTCTACGTCAACTTGACGCCTGAGGAATAGGCGACTTCATTATTATATCACCTGTGAGTTGTTACGCATATGTACTCAAGAATGGTTTCCAAATTTTGGACAGTTCACTAATTGGAAATGATAATAAAGAAGATAATGATACCGTAGGGATATGATAAAGAAGTTAGAAAAGATTGATAGTTAGAATTGACTATATTTAAACTGAGATGTATTATATTTAGCATAAGGTCACGAATACAGACCTATAAAAATACTAAAATACCTGTAGCTCTGCCATTTAATATACTTGGGCAGGGCTTTTTTTATAAAAGGGGATAGTCATGAAAAAAGTAGCAATAATAGTTGATGGACAATTTTTATTACATAGAATAAGAGATGCACAATCTTCTACACAATATCCAAACCTAGAAGATCAATATAATTTTTTAACTAATCTTATTAATTCAAATGACGAAGAACTTTTTAGAATTTTTTATTATCAAGGTAGCCCAAATAAACAAACTGTAGACAAACCCATTTCAAAAGATAAAATAAATTTTTCAGAATCTCAAATTAATAAATATTCCAGTAACCTTATCACCGAATTATTAAACAAAGATTTTGTTGCTATGAGGCTTGGGGACACTTTCTTTAGAGGTTGGAAACTAAAAAATCCAGTTCTAGAAAAAATTAGAAAAGGTATAATTAAAGACACTTCAAAGTTAACTGATGATGATTTCACACCTGATTTCCAACAAAAAGGTGTAGATATAAAGATTGGTTTAGATGTTGCCTGGCTATCAAATAACAATATAGTAGATAGAATATATATGGTTACTGGAGATGCTGATTTTATCCCTGCATTAAAACAAGCAAGAAGAGATGGTATTCAAATTAAACTAGTTAAAATAGGCACCAAAAAAATAAATAACGATTTATTAAAACATTCGGATTTTATATTAGACTTATCCAACAATGATGTAATAGATAAAATCTCCAAATAAAACACAAAAAACCCTCTAGTCTGTTTACTAGAGGGTTTTGCAGATACAATATTTATTATTGTTCTTCTTTAACATATGGTAATAATGCCATATGACGAGCACGTTTGATAGCGATAGTCAACATACGTTGATATTTAGCTGAAGTGCCTGTTACACGACGAGGTAAAATTTTACCACGCTCAGAAATAAAACGTTTTAATAATTCTGTGTCTTTATAGTCGATGTGTGTAATACCATTTGCTGTGAAATAACAAACTTTTTTACGACGACGTCCGCCTCTTCTTGGTCCACCTGCCATGGTTAACTGCCTCCTTTTACGATAATTTGTTTTTTATACGCTCAATTATTAGAATGTTTATCAATCACTATGTGTGTGTTGTGATTGTTAGTTATCATTTCTATTATTATTAAAAGATTTTTTATAGATATGTGTGAAGTATCGGCAAAATCTTGTGTGTGTGTATATGTGCACTATCAATAATATAAAATAGCCTGTCATTTGTCAATACGTTGTATTGGAAAATATAAATGATAGTAGATTTTTATGGTAATTACATTTATCAATGCGAAGTTAATTAATAAGCGCTTTAATTTCCTCGCTCAGTTGATCATACGAATTATTAATAAAGAAGTGGTCCCCATGGAAAAATTTGTAATCTACTGCGGCTTCCGTCAATTCCGACCATTTATAGACAGTGTCAGTTGCTATATCATCGTTTTCACCGACAAATACAGACAATGTCGTCTCTACTTTGTCTTCATGTTGACTATTGTGGTAATTATCAATAGCTAAAAAGTCATTTTTTAGTGATGGCTTCACTAAATCCCATAACTCCTCATGATTTAGCACTTCTTCCGGTGTCCCACCTTTATTTTGGATGAAGCGTTTAAATTCTAGATCATTCATATGCTCAATGTTATTATTGCGCTCTGTATAACCTATTGGCTCACATGCACATAAAATCATATGTTGTGGTGCCGTATAACCTATTTCTGAAAGTTTAAAATATATTTCGTAAGCTAAAATTGTCCCTAAACTATAACCCAATATGATAAATTTTTCCGGTCGTTCTTGCATGATTTGTTTTACTAAATCATCCACCATATCTTCAATTTCTTCTAATGGTTCTTCTATTAACCGTTCACCTCGACCAGGTAATTCTAAGGGTTTTAAGATGATATCACTTGGGAGTTTATCCTTCAATGGATAATATAATGACTTATTGCCTCCTGCAAATGGAATACAAAATAATGTTGTTTTTACCATATACTCAACCCCTTAAAGTATAAAATCTTTGTTAAATGTTGGCGTGATATTTGTTATTTCGACATTTAAAGTGCTAGCTGTTGCTGTGTCCATAATGATAGACAACCTATAATCTCTATTAAATTGCCGAGAAAAGACTGATAGTTGATCAGGCCGAGTTGCCATATCATCTTTGATACTATAGTTGTTATGGCCTGGCACAATCGCAAATGAATCTAATGATTTATACAATCCTGTACCAATTAACTTTAAATAACATTCTTTTAATGTCCAGAGTTCATAAAATCGTAGTAATTGTTGCTCAATGCGACCTGCTCTAATATAGTGGGCTTCTTCTACAGCAAAATATTTATCTGGAATTGATAAATCAATGGGTGCTATTTTCTCGATATCTACACCAACATTATAATCACTCACAATACATACAGAATAACCACTAGTATGGGAAGTATTAAAGTAGTATTGGGATGGTGTAGTGATTAACGGTTTACCATATTCGCCTCGATGCAAAGTAATATCTTTCATATTACAACCTGTATGTTGAGCAATACAAAAGTGCTTAAATTGTTGAGAGTACCATCGCTGATATTGTTTATGTTGATACTCGGAATTACTCGTGTTCAATACGTAAATTGTTACGTCCATGCTGACACATCCCATTAAGTAAATTATGTAAATGCAAGAGCATCTCAGAATCCAACTGGTGAATTCCGGCATGCTCTTACATAAATGATTACAACGACACGTAACCCAAATCTTCAGTGTAATCATCGCATGTTAAATGGTACGACTATTAAACACTTACCTAACTGTTAAAAATTATTTTTAGGATGGTTAATCATTTTCTCTAATGTCTCTGTACTAGTTGGTTTCCATTGGAAATCTAATCGTTCTAACACGAAGTTTGTTTTATAATCTAAGATTTCAAAATGTGATTTGTTAAACAATGTATTATCTAAAATACCAGTGTGTAATAAGAAGTCATTGATTTCATCACTCATTACACCTTGTTCGATACACTGCATCAAGTAATCCATAAAGTCATTCCACTGAATATCATCAATACGATGATTGTTGTCGTTATAGACGTCCATCAAAGTTTTCAATGATAATAATTGATTGTTATAAATATGGTGCGTTTCGTTACGTAGTTGATTATTTAAAATCAACTTGTTGCACGCTTGTGCTGCTTGATCAACAGGTGTGAAATCAACATCATCATGTGCTAAGTTAGGGAATTTTTGTAACTTTTTAAATGATTTGATAATACTATAAAAGGCATTATTTTCTTCATTTTTTTGGAAAATACCTGTTTCAGAATCACATTGTAAATTACCTAAACGGTAAATATTCGTTTCTACACCTTCGTCACGATATGCTACTAAGCGTTTTTCAGCTTCAATTTTCCCATCTAAATATACGTTATTCGGTTTTTGGCCTAAATCAATATCATCTTCCGAGAACGTCACTTGTTTTTTGTCTTCGATATGACCAGAAGCAATAGACATCGTTGACATATGATGGATTTCTTTTAGTTTTTGGTCTTTGGCAAAATCAACTATATTATTTATTGCATTAACATTCGTGTCATAAGACGAAGCTTCCGTGGCAAAGTGATTAACATTAGCTGCAGCATTAATAATAATATCGATGTTGTTTGCTAAATAATCATAAGTTTGCGTTGCAAAGCCTAGGCCATCCGCTTCAATATTACCTTCCACTAAATGAATACGACTAGTATCTGCTGAATTCAATTGAGCATTGAAGTAATACTGCCAATTATTGTTAAGTTTTGATTCACCACTTAACTCATTACTATTACGCACCATGACATAAATAGTAAAATCTGTGCGCGCAAGTAAATCTTTTAAGACGTGAATACCAAAGTACCCTGTAGCACCTGTTAACAATACTATTTTATCTCGTTTAACCGCAGTTTTATCAATAGCTTGATATTGCTGAGCACTTTTCTCTTTGTAGTCATTTACTTCTTTCATAAAGTCGCTGCTGAAACGATGTTCATGCTCTACTGTTACTTCTTTTAAAGCACTCAATTTAGCCATAATATTAGTATCTGCACGTTCGATTAATGCTTTACTAATACTTTCAACGGTCTGTAATTCGAAAATATCTTTAATAGAAATATTATATGATTTAGAGAGTAGCGACGTTAATTTAATAGCTTTAATTGAATCTCCGCCAATTTCAAAGAAACTGTCCTGAATGCTCACGCGTTCTCTGTCCAATACTGTTTCAAACGCTTCAGCGACTGTAGTTTCCATATCATTGCTTGGTTCAATATAAGTAGCACTTTCGACTTCAATTTCTGGTAATGCTTTCTTATTCAACTTACCATTTACTGTTACTGGTAACGCATCTAATTGCATCATATAAGCTGGCACCATATATTCTGGTAATTGCTGATTTAATGCTACTTTAATAGCTTCAAAATCTAATGTTTCTTCGGCAACGAGATACGCACATAGCGCTAAATCAGAACCAGCCATTGGTTTAGCAACAACTGCAACATTAGTAATTGCACTCATTTTACCTAAGACACTTTCAATTTCTCCCAGTTCAATACGATAGCCACGGATTTTCACTTGTTCATCCATACGACCTAAGTATTCCACCATTCCGTCGCCACGCCATTTTGCTAAGTCACCAGTACGGTAAAGTTTACCGTCGCCAAATGGATTATCAATGAATTTTTCAGCAGTTAATTCAGGGCGATTTAAATAGCCTCTTGTTACAGCGATACCGCTAATACATAGTTCTCCCGGAACACCGATACCCATCAACTTATTATCTTCATTTATCACATGTGCGTGTACGTTTGCAATTGGATTACCAATTGGTATCACTTCATGTGTCTTACCATGAGGGACAGGATAGTGTAACATCTCAATCGATGCTTCTGTTGGTCCATACAAGTCGACGAGTAATGTATTATTTCTTTTTCCAATTACAGTGTTAAATTCATTTGCAAGTACAGGTTTAAGCGCTTCACCTGTTGCTAACAATGTTTCTAATGATGCTAAGCTAGGTACATTGTCCGTCGATTTAATGTAATCGATAAAGCCACCTAACATTGAAGGCACAAAGTGAACCATTGTCACATGATGATCATGAATTAAGTTCATAATCTTCTCTGGATTCACTTCTTCACCACTCGGAAGTAGTACAGCTTGGCCACCAACCATTGCCCAACTGAAAATTTCCCACACTGATACGTCGAATGTAAATGGTGTTTTGAATAATATAATGTCACTTTCATCGAAATTATATTTATCAATCATCCAATTCAGGCGATTAAGGACACCTTCGTATGGTACAAGGACACCTTTAGGTTTGCCAGTTGTACCAGATGTATAAATTACATACATAAGGTTCGACACATCTGTGACATGCGGTAAATTATCTTTTGGTAATGCAGTTAAATCTGTAGTTAATAGGTCAATAACAGTATTATCATAAGCTAATTCACTATTAAGTGTATGGTCTGTTAATAAGACGTCTGGTTGACTATCTTCTAACATGAACTCAATACGCTCAACTGGATAATTTGGATCGACTGGCACATAAGCGCCACCTGCTTTTAAGATACCGAAAATACCAACCATCATCTCTAAACGGCGATATGTCATAAGACCTACAAGATCATCTGGCTGTACGCCTAATTCACGTAAACGATATGCAAGTTGATTCGCTCTTGAGTTTAACTCACTATACGTTAAACTTTCTCCTTCATACGTAATTGCCGTCTGTTGTGGTGTTTGTGCCACTTGTGCTTCAAATCGTTCTACAAACGTTTGCGAATTATTCAACGATTCAGCCGTATCATTAAAGACTTCAAAGATTTCAGTTTGTTCTGCTGCGGTAATAATTTCAATTTCTCCAATATTAAGTTGTGGATTTTGCGTAACATTTTTTAAGATTTCCATGTAATGTCCGAGCATACGTTGCACTGTTTCAGCATCAAACAACTCTTGACCGTATTCTAATAACACTTTATACGTGTCGCCTTCTTCGATAGTCATATTCAAATCAAATTTCGCATTGGTGTTTGTTGCTTCTTTAGTTTCAATGTTCCAATCTTCAATGTCTATGCTCTGTTTGTCATTATTTTGTAGTGTGAATAGTACGTCGAATAATGGATTACGTGTTAAGTCACGTTTTTCCACAATTTCATCTACCAACTCTTCAAGTGGATACTCTTGATTATCAAATGCTTGTAACGACGTTTCTTTGAGTTCGGCCAATAATTGATTAAATGTTTTTTGTCTTGTTGGATAGCCACGCATTGCTAACGTATTAACGAACATTCCTAACATACTTTCAGTATCTTTATGTGTCCGTCCTGAAATTGGACTACCGATGACGATATCTTCTTGACGACTATATTTGTGTAGTAACACCATAAATGATGATAATAAAATCATATAATCAGTACTACCTGTTTCTTGTGCTAAATGATGGATGTCTTGAGTGATTTTCGCTGGCACATCCACTGAGACTGTCCCACCAACAAAGCTTTGTTTATTTGGACGTGCACGATCGTAAGGCAAATCAAGTACTGGTGCTTCTTCTTCAAATTGAGCTAACCAGAAAGCACGTTGTGCGCTCATATCGCGATTGTGCATCCACTCACTATAATCTTTATATTGTACTGTCAATGGTGCTAATGCTTGGTTTTGATATAATGCAGAGAATTCTTTCATAATTAAATTAATAGAAAAACCATCTGAAATAATATGGTGCATATCAAAGAGTAAAATATAATGTTGCTCTGCTTGTTTCACAATTTTCACACGTAACAATGGTGCTTGCGCTAAATCAAATGGTTTTACAAAATCCTCTAATAAAGCATCATAATCGGGGTTAGCATTTTCTTCATAATCCACTGTGATTTCTGCTTGCTCATTAATAATTTGTACTGGTTCTCCATCGATTGCCTCGAAGTGTGTGCGTAATGATTCATGACGATCAATTAACGCTTGGAATGCCTCTTGTACAAGCTCTACATCAACGTTCCCATGAATTTCTAAAATGCTCGGCATATTGTATGCTGTTTGACCAGATACCATTTCATTTAACACATATAAACGTTTCTGTGGTGATGATGCATAGTAATGTGCTTTCTGTTCAGCCGGAGCAATCGCTTGAGTATGGGCGTTGTCACTACTATTAAGCACTACTTTTGCAAGTTGGGCTGCAGTAGGATTCTCAAAAATTGCTTTAAGTGGCAGTCTTACCCCTAGATGGCTTTCAATTTCATTGACTACACTTATTGCTTTTAATGAATGTCCGCCAATTTCAAAGAAATCATCATATACACTGACTTGTTCTAAATGTAAAACAGTTTCAAAAGCCTGAGTGATACTTGCTTCTTCTGGTGTTGTTGGTGCAACATAAGCCTTTGTTTCTACTTTAATATCTGGTAATGCTTTTTTATTTAATTTACCATTGGCTGTTACAGGCAATTGTTCAAGTTGCGTCATAAAAGTCGGTACCATATAACTTGGTATCTTTTGCCCAAGTGTTGCTTTAATCGTTTCTATATCAATCGCATCATCTGACACTAGATATGCACAAATTGATAATTCGTCACCAACTACTGCTTTGGCGATGACAGCTACATCCGAAATCCCGTCGATTTGACCTAAAGTACTTTCGATTTCACCAAGTTCAATACGATAACCACGGATTTTTACTTGTTCGTCAATACGTCCAAGATATTCAACATTACCTTCTGCACTCCACTTCGCTAAATCACCGGTACGGTACAATTTACCTTCACCAAATGGATTATCTATAAATTTTTCTTGCGTTAAATCAGGTCTATTTAAATAACCATCTGTGACACCTACACCACCGATACATAACTCGCCGGGAACACCGATCCCCATTAAGTTATTATCTTCATTCATAATATATGCTTGAATGTTAGCAATCGGCTTACCGATTGGAATAGTGTCATACGCTTGTCCAGCATGACATGGGTAATAAATAACCTCAATTGATGCTTCTGTCGGACCATATAAATCAAGTAACAAAGTATTATTTGGTGTACCAATAATCGTGTTAAATTGATTTACTTGTTCTGGTTTTAACGCTTCACCACTTGCGAGTACGTGATTAACTGAAGCGATAGCTTGTTGCTTATTCGTATTTTTAATGAAGTCGATAAAGACCCCAAGCATTGACGGTACAAAGTGTACCATTGTAATCAGATGATGTTCTAAGAGTGCGGTAATTTTTTCTGGATTACTTTCTTCACCTGAAGGTAGTAGTACAGCTTGACCACCAACCATTGCCCAACCAAAGATTTCCCATACCGACACATCAAACGTAAATGGTGTTTTAAATAACACAGTATCATGCGCACTGAAGTGATATTTATCTATCATCCAATTCAGGCGATTCATAACACCTTTGTATGGTACCATTACACCTTTCGGCTTACCTGTTGTGCCCGACGTATAAATGACATACATTAAGTCTGTCACATCAGTGGCATGTGGTAGATTTGTTTTAGCTTGGTTCTCATATACAGCTGAATCTGTTAAATTAATAACTTGTTGGTCATAATCAATCGAAGCGTCTAAATTATGATCTGTTAATAAGACGTCCGGTTGGCTATCTCCTAAAATATAATTCACACGATCACTAGGATAGTTAGGATCCACTGGCACGTAGGCACCACCAGCTTTTAAAATACCGTATATACCAATCATCATTTCTAAACGACGGTTTGTCATTAAACCAACTAAATGATTTGCTGCTACACCTTGTGCTCGTAACACACGCGCTAATTGATTCGCACGTTCGTTTAATTCACGATACGTTAAGCTTGCGTCTTCATACATAATTGCAGTTTGTTCAGGTGTTTTCGCCACTTGTGCTTCAAAGCGTTCGACAAATGTTTGTGTATTATTTAAGTTAACTTGTGTGTCGTTAAAATCATTAAAAATTGTCGTTTTTTCTGACTCTGTAACTATGTTAATGTCACTAATTTTTTGTTCAGGATTTGTCGTGATATTACCTAAAATTTCGAAGAAGTGCCCAAGCATACGTTGAATCGTTGCCTCTTCAAATAATTCACTCGCATATTCTAATGACACATCATAGTGTTCACCATCTTCTATAGTCATACTCAAATCAAACTTCGCATCTGTATGTGTAGCCGCCTTAGGTTCAATCGCCCAATTATTGATTTCTAATTTTTGTTGTTCATTATTTTGTAACGTAAATAAGACATCAAACAACGGATTTCGCGTTAAATCACGTTTTTCTACAATTTCATCTACTAAAGCTTCAAGTGGGTATTCTTGATTATCAAACGCTTTTATAGATGCATCTTTCGTTTCAGACAACAATTGGTTAAAGGATTTATTACGTTCAGGATAACCACGCATAGCTAATGTATTAACAAACATCCCTAACATATTTTCAGTATCTTTGTATGTACGTCCGGAAATTGGACTACCGATCACCACATCTTCTTGGCGACTATATTTGTGTAATAATACCATGAATGACGTTAGTAAAATCATATAATCTGTACTGCCTGTTGTTTGCGCTAACTGACTAATAGCACTACGTGTTTCATCAGGCATACGCACTGTAATAGAACGCCCATCAAAATTTTGTTTATTCGGTCTAGCATGGTCATAAGGTAAATCTAAAACGGGTGCTTCCTCTTTAAATTGTTCTAACCAATAAGTACGTTGACTCGTTAAATCACGTGTGTGCATCCATTCACTATAATCTTTGTATTGCACTTTTAATTCTTCTAATGCATAACCTTGATAAAGTGCTGAAAATTCTTTGATGATAATATTAATTGATAAACCATCAGAAATAATATGATGCATATCAAATAATAAAATAAAACGCTGTTCTGCACATTTAACGATTTTCACTCTCAGTAACGGTGCTTGTGCTAAATTAAATGGACGTACAAAAGCCGTTAACAAACTATCATAATCTTCAGTATGTGCTACTTCGTAATCTACGCTAATCGTCGCTTGTTCTTCAATGACTTGTACTGGTTCGCCGTCTATCGTCTCAAAATGTGTTCTTAACGCTTCGTGTCTATTAACCAGTGTTTGGAAAGCCTCTTGTACACGTGTGATATCAACATCCCCACGTATTTCTAACATACTTGGCATATTATAAGCCGTTGGACTATCCGTCATCTCATGTAACACATAAAGTCGTTTTTGTGGTGATGACGTCAGATAATAAGGTTTGTCTGTAGCTTGTGGAATGTCATGTCCTGCAGTCTCTTTGGCTTGCGCTTCAACGACTGTGGCTAATTGCGCTACACTTGGATGTTCAAAGATAGCTTTTAATGGTAATCGTATACCCATACGACTTTCTATATCATTAATTACACTAATTGCTCTTAAAGAATGTCCACCAATTTCAAAGAAACTATCTTGCACACTAACTTGCGGTGCATTCAACACTTGAGCAAAAGTTTTGGCTATTTCAGCCTCCATATCCGTCGATGGTGCAACATACGTTTTTGTTTCTATTTTAATGTCAGGCAATGCTTTTTTATTTAATTTACCGTTAGCTGTTACTGGTAATTGTTCTAATTGCATCATGTAGGACGGAATCATATATTCCGGTAACTTTTTCGCTAAAAGTGACTTAGTACTATTAAAATCAAGTGCCTCTTCAGACGCCAAATAAGCACAAATTGCCAACTCAGAACCTTGAACTGGCTTGGCCACTACTGCAACATCCGATACATTATCCATTTGTCGTAATAAACTTTCGATTTCCCCAAGCTCAATACGATAACCACGTATTTTTACTTGTTCATCGATACGTCCGATGTACTCTATATTGCCATCTTCGCTCCATTTAGCTAAATCGCCTGTTCGATATAATTTACCTTCACCATAAGGATTATCGATAAATTGTTCGGCTGTTAATTCAGGACGGTTTAAATAACCATCTGTGACTCCAACTCCACCTATACACAGCTCGCCTGCTACACCAATACCTAATAAATTATTATCTTCATTCAAAATTAAAGCTTGAATATTGGCAATAGGCTTACCGATAGGTATTGTGTCATAGATTTTATCGGCGTGACATGGGTAATAAATAACTTCTATAGATGTTTCAGTTGGTCCGTATAAATCGATAAGCAACGTCTCATTAGAACTACCAATACGCTCATTGAAACGATTAACGTGTTCAGTTTTCAACGCTTCACCACTCGCCAAAACATTATTCACTGAAGATATAGCTGCGACATTGTCAGACGCTTTAATAAAATCAATAAAGACACTTAACATTGATGGCACAAAGTGAACCATCGTAATATCATGTTGTTCAATAAGTTTTGTAATTTTTGCCGGATTACTTTCTTCACCTGAAGGTAATAATACTGCTTGACCTCCGACCATAGCCCAACCAAAAATTTCCCAAACGGATACATCAAATGTAAATGGTGTTTTAAACAACACTTTTTCTTGTTCACTTACGTTAAACTCATCAATCATCCAATTCAAGCGATTGATTACACCTTTATAAGGTACCATCACGCCTTTAGGTTTCCCAGTTGTACCAGATGTATAAATGACATACATTAAGTCTGAAACTTGAGTCACATGGGGTAAATTTTCTGTTGGTAGCGACGATAAAGTACTATCCGTTGTTAAATCAATCACATGTCCATTATAAGTAATTGCCTCATCGATGGATCGATCCGTTAACAACACCTTAGGTTGACTGTCCTCTAAAATATAATTAATACGCTCACTAGGATTATTCGGATCAATAGGTACATAAGCACCTCCAGCTTTTAAAATGCCATAAATACCAATCATCATTTCTAAACATCGATTGGTCATAATGCCTACAAAATCATTGGGTTTAATATTGGCATCACGTAATTTTACTGCCAACTGGTTCGCACGTTCATTTAACTCATTATATGATAAACTCGTACCTTCATAAGTGATGGCAGTTTTCGTTGGTGTTAGTGCAACCTGTCTTTCAAAGCGTTCTACAAATGTTTGACTATTATCTAACGCTCTCGCAGTATCATTAAAAGTGTGTAAAATTTGTTGTTTTTCTTCCGGTGTCACAATTTCAATATCACTAATTTTTTGTTCCGGATTATTTATCATACTATTCAAAACATTTTGAATAGTATCGTGCAATTGACATACTTCTCGATCATTCAAAGCATCAATTTGGTAATCATAATCAATATCCAAACCATTTTTACTACTTCTATTACTGATATTTAAACTTAACGGTGCGTTATTCGTCCCTGAATCTAACCATTCATCCGAAAAGCCATCTTCAATAAATTCCGTATTATATTGTGTATTTTGGAAAGACACGAAGCAATCCAACAAACCTTTTTTGTTACCGCTATCTTCGACAATATAATCATACGGATATTTTCTATGTTTAAGTAGATTAAACGTTTCTAGTTTTATTTTATTTAAATACTCTGTGATTGATAGATCTTTGTCGACTTCCACAATCATTGGTAATACTCTTGAATAGACTCCAGTAGAAATCTTTTCTTTTTTACTATCTCTATTATGTATGAGTAAACCAACGGAATTTGTCTGTGACAACGTTTGTTTATATTTTAAAATAAGCATCACTGAGGAATATAAATTACTAATACTTATTTGATTATTTTCACAAAAATCTTTAATTCGTTTTGTGTCTGCGTTTGATAAGCTAAAGCTTCGACGCTTACCTACTGCACTATCCAATGTTGTCTTTTCAAATAGGGTATTATTTTCAAAATTTTCAAGCTTTTCTAGCCAAAATTGTTTATCTTTATTAAAACGAGGAGATTGTTCATATTTTGTTTCAGTTGCGATTGTATCTAAATACGAGGCACGTGCATCTTCCTCTGTATTTTTGCCCGCTAACTTTCGTATCAAAAAATTCACAGCAAGTGTCATACTCCAACCATCACTTATTAAATGGTGTTGTAATAAAAATAGCCCATTATGACCTTCTGGAAATCTAAGTAAGACGCATTTAAATAACTGTTCATCTAACTCAAAGATATTTTTTCTCGCTGTTTCATTACGCCATTTATTGTAACCGACTTCGTCTTCGAAGAAATCTAAATACGGATAGTCCCGATATTCAAAATCTGTTAAATACTGTTTATATTCACCATCTTTTCGTGTCACTTGTAATCTAAAACTATCATGACTTTGGACCAATGCATTAAACGCGACATTGATTTCATCGTATTCCAGTCCATTACGCATGTGCATAATTCCTACAATATTATTTATACTTGTGTTTTCGTAGTACTGTTCAATCTGTAGTATTTCATTTTGTGCATAAGACAATAATTTTGTTTCTATCTATTTTAATAAGCCTCCTATCAATTGGATACATCTTCAATATTAATATTCTTTTAACATCTTTTCAAATCATTAATAAAACATAATACATTAAGATATAATAATAATTATCCTGTTTTGTGTTTTTTAAAACTTTTAATTTCTAAAATGTTTGTATATGAATGTTTTGTTAATTTTATTAAAATTGCATATAATTTGTGTTAAAACTTATTAAGTCCAGCCACGTTTTATAAGTGATATAATATGTAACTTTCTATCTGAATATTCATAATTTTAATGACGCGACATTGTTACTAAAACTCGTACAATAGTTCTTTTATTAAATGAAGAGCAATTTGAGCACAAAAAAAGCGTATATCTTCACACACTGAAGACATACGCTTTAAATTGCATTACTTTACACACAATTTACACACACGATAATGCAATTTTTCACACTTTAAAAATCTTTTAATTTATCGCTCTTGTAAATTCACACAAAATACAGAGCTTAGAACGGTAAGTCATCATCACTGATATCAATCGGTCCATTTGCATTCGCAAAAGGATTATCAGATTGACCTGAGTTTGATGAATTGTTGTTGTTATTATTTTGATAAGATGACGTGTTTTGACCTGCTTGTTGACCACCAAAACCTTGTCCATAATCTTGGAAATTATTACCAGAAGACTGATTGTGACGTTGGTTTTGATTTTTCGGTTCAAGGAATTGAACGCTGTCACAAACAACTTCAGTGACAAACACACGACGCCCTTCTTGGTTTTCATAGTTACGTGATTGTATGCGACCGTCAACGCCAGCTAAACTACCTTTTGATAAGTAATTATTCACATTTTCTGCTTGTTTTCTAAAAACTACACAGTTAATGAAATCTGCTTCGCGTTCCCCTTGCGCATTTGTAAACGTACGATTTACTGCTAAAGTAAAAGTCGCAACGCTCACGCCTGAGGGTGTTGTTCTATATTCTGGATCCTTTGTTAAACGACCTACTAAAACAACTCTGTTTATCATTTAAGCGCCCCCAATTATTTTCTTGTCTTATCTTCGTCTTCACGGATAACGATGTAACGAATAATATCGTCAGAGATTTTAGCCAAACGTTGGAATTCGTCTGTAGCTTCATTACCTTCTGTTTGAATACGAACTAAGTTGTAGTAACCTTCAGTGAAATCGTTGATTTCATAAGCTAAACGACGTTTACCTTGATCTTTTGCTTCTAGGACTTCTGATCCGTTTGAAGCTAAAATACCGTTGAAACGCTCAACTACTGCTTTCTTAGCATCTTCTTCAATATTTGGACGAACGATGTACATAATTTCATATGTTCTCATTTTATAATTGCACCTCCTTGTGGTCTATACGGCCTATCAATAAAAACAATAGGCAAGGAATAATTTTCATTACTCACAATCAAGAATTATAGCATAAGCTTTTACAATTTACAATAATACGAAAGGTGACAATCTACTTGAATTAATATATTCTTGCTGTTAATAACGATTATTTTATTTCTGAATTAATTAATTTTCTTTACACTTTAATCTTGTACGAAGTAAGGTTGCGAAAAAAATCTAATTATTTTAGCATGAGCTTTGTCAGAAATTTATGACACCATTAATTACATATTCAACAATTCACTATAGCAAACTAAAGGAGTACTTTTATGATTTCGTTTTTGAAAAAAAGCATCGTCGCAACAACAGTGCTAGCCAGTGCACCACTCGCTAGTGCGACAGTTTATGCGGCCGACGAAGATTCATCACATCGTGGCACAATGGGCGCTGGATATGAAAACTATCTCAAAGAACATCCAACGGCAACACAAAATAACAGTGTGACACGAGAAGCAGGCAGAGCAAAAAGCGACAATCGCGTTTTAGACATTTCTGAATGGCAAGGAGAGTTAACTGCCAATCAAGTTAAAGCATTGAAAGCAAACTATGACTTCATTATCATTCGTGCCCAATACGGTTCTGAAACTGAAGATGCTGCACTCGAACATAATTCAGCACTACTCGATAAATATAATTTAGATTTTGGCGTCTATTCATATAGTATGTATGAAAATCCAGACGATGCACGCTATGAAGCTCGAACACTTCACAACCGTGCACCCAAAGCTGAATTTTATGTCAATGATTTAGAAGAAAATAGTGTCACTTCTGGTGGCGTGGAGCAAAGTACTAAAGCTTGGTACGATGAAATGAAAAGCCTAGCAGGAAATCATAAAGTACTTTTCTATTCATACGAAAACTTTATCAATGAAAATGTTCCACAAGCACCTAATAATTATGATGGTGTTTGGTTGGCTAATTATAATGAGCAACAACCATCTACGAATCATGCCTTATGGCAATACACCGATGAACATTATTCTGAAGAATTAGATCAAAAAGTCGATGCCAATTATATCTCGTCTGGTGTCAGCAGCGAATGGTTCACGTCGTAAACACTCCAAAATAATACCACTACAACAACACCTCCCATTTCACTATTGCAACTTGGGAGGTGTTTTATGTACTTTGATATTAAAAAAGCTCCTGACATAATCAGGAACTTTTGAAAATTTTATACGTTGAATCTAAAGTGAACAACGTCACCGTCTTGCATGATGTAATCTTTACCTTCTAAACGTTGTTTACCCGCTTCTTTGGCACCATGCTCACCATTAAATTCTACATAGTCATCATAACTCGTTACTTCTGCACGGATGAACCCGCGTTCAAAATCTGTATGGATGATGCCCGCACATTGTGGTGCTGTCATTCCCGTCTTAAAGGTCCAGGCACGTACTTCTTCAACACCTGCTGTGAAATATGTTGCTAAGCCTAATAGATTATATGTTGTACGTATTAAAATATCTAAACCTGGTTCCTCGATACCTAAATCTTCAAGGAACATTGCTCTATCATCATCATCTAATGTAGCAATTTCTTCTTCGATTTTAGCACTGATTACAATAACTTCTGATCCTTCTTTACTTGCGTATTCACGGATAGCCTTAACTTTTTCATTATCTTCGTCACCAATTTCGTCTTCACCAACATTGGCGATATATAACATATCTTTTGACGTTAATAATTGTGCTTGGTTAATATATTTTTGGTCTTCTTCATTAAATTCTAAACTACGTACTGGACGACCTTCTTCTAATGCTTCTTTTACTGTAGTTAATATACGTACTTCATTAACTGCATTTTTGTCTTTTTGTCTTGCCATTTTCTCAAGTTTCGGCAAACGTTTTTCCACTGATTCTAAATCAGCTAAAATTAATTCCATATTAATAACTTCAATGTCATCAATAGGATCTACACGTCCAGAAACGTGCGTAACATTATCATCATCAAAAGCACGCACTACTTGGCATATTGCATCAACTTCGCGAATATGAGATAAGAATTTATTCCCTAATCCTTCACCTTTTGAAGCACCTTTCACGATACCTGCAATATCAGTGAATTCAAATGTAGTTGGTATAGTCTTTTTAGGTTGTACCATCTCTGTTAATACATTCAATCTATTATCCGGTACTTCTACAATACCTACGTTAGGGTCGATTGTTGCGAATGGGTAGTTAGCTGCCAATGCGCCAGCCTTTGTAATTGCATTAAATAGAGTAGATTTCCCTACGTTAGGTAAGCCTACGATACCTGCTGTTAAAGCCATTAGTCATTCTCCTTTTCATCAGTTACTTGATGAGACTCAAGTACTTTTTTTAATTTTTTATTGAACGTTTGTCTAGGAATCATAATACTGCGTTGACAATTTTCACATTTAATTCGGATGTCTGCGCCCATACGAATGATTTTAAAACGATTCGTACCACATGCATGTTGCTTTTTCATTTCTACTATATCATTCAGACCGTATTTAGCTGTCATTCTGTCACACCTCCGAAGTTATTGTGCTTGATTTGGGTTACTCGAGTCATATTGTACCATGGCTGGTTGCGGTGTTTTAATACCTTTTAATTTGAAAAATTGTTGA
This sequence comes from Staphylococcus sp. GDX8P114P-2, assembly GCF_017892945.1. NCBI lineage: Bacteria > Bacillati > Bacillota > Bacilli > Caryophanales > Staphylococcaceae > Staphylococcus > Staphylococcus sp. GDX8P114P-2. The sequence goes on from NZ_JAESMB010000005.1 coordinate 126,191, forward strand.
ATTTCTTTACGTAAAATACGCGCACCTGAGAAGCCTTCACCAGGTATCGTTTCTGCTGAAATACGAATCAATACTTCATCTCTCGTAATGGAATCGACACCTACGAATTCTGGAGTAGTAATGAATAAGTAATATTTAGAACGCATTGAAGTAAATAATTCATTTAATAATGTTTCCACACGATCTATATCTTCATCAATTGCCACAGGCATCATCACAATCGCTGTACCATTTGATACTGAAAAGTTAGTAATCTCTCCCATACTACCGTTTGGTAAGATTGTTAATTCGCCACTTATCGTATTAATACGCGTTGAACGTAATCCAATTGCTTTTACAGTTCCTTCAGCTACAGTTGTTCCGGCACTATTAATTTTAACATAATCGCCAACATCAAATTGGTTTTCAAAAATAATAAAGAACCCAGTAATGATGTCTTTAACAATTGTTTGCGCACCAAAACCAACAGCTAAACCAACAACACCAGCACTGGCAATTATACCTTCTACGCTAATACCAAACTTACTAAGAATAGTAGTAATGACTATAAACCATACTACATATGAAGCAATATTTTGTACTAGTGAAATTAATGTCTGTGAGCGTTTTTTATTGGCATTTCTGCCTTTGTTTTGCACTTTAAAAAATTGTTCTATCACTTTATTAATAATACGTATCGCAAACCAAGCAACGACAATATATATTACTACCATAATAATGTTAGATATTAAGGTTTGATACGTCTCAACTTTGGTTAAAGGTTCAAACAAAGATGCTAATACGCTTTTAATTTGATTCAATGCTATGTCCTCCCTGACTTAATGTTACTGTCTATTGTACGTGTTTTCGTTCAGTTGCAACTCCAACTTGGGTTTTAAATTAACACTCCCCTGAGACTAAAATATCCAACGTGTGCTAAAACATACTCGCCTATTATAGCAAGAATCAACTATGCGATAAAGCATCGCACACAAAATCCTTTACATTCGTAAACATTGTATATTTAAATTACCATATACTATAGTTGTGTATACTAACCAAAGGAGTGAACGTCGATGAAATCAATCTTATTAGTCGGGCAGTCTAATATGGCAGGACGTGGATTTATTACAGATGTAGAACCTATCATTAATGAACACATTAAAGTATTAAAAAATGGTCGTTGGCAATTTATGGAAGAGCCTATTCATCAAGATAGAGCAGTTGCTGGTATCGGTCCTGCCGCTTCATTTGCACAGTTATGGGTTGACGAACATCCAAACGAAACATTAGGACTCATCCCTTGCGCAGATGGTGGCACCTCTATTGACGACTGGGCACCTGATCAAATATTGACGCGACACGCCATATCTGAAGCACAATTTGCAATGGAAACAAGTGAACTCATTGGCGTGTTATGGCATCAAGGCGAAAATGATAGTAATAATGATAAATACCAAAACTACCAAGAGAAATTGCAACAATTTATCGCACATATGCGTCATGCATTAGATCAACCTGACCTCCCCTTTATTGTCGGTGGTCTAGGAGATTATTTAGGACAATCTGGTTTCGGCCAAAGTGCAACACAATACCAAGAAATCAATCAAATTATACAATCAGTGAGCAACTCAGATCCATACTGCTATTTCGTAACTGGACAAGGATTACGCCCTAACCCAGATGGTATACACATTAACGCGCGTTCCCAAAGAATTTTTGGTATACGTTATTATCATGCATTTTCACAACTCAAAGATGTGTTGTCACCATTACCAAATGAAGCATCACTTTTATCCACTTTGTATAAAGAGACCTATAGTAAAAACGAGCAGATGTATCTTCAATTGGCGGCGATGGGTAAAAATGAAATCACTTTTGAGCATTTCTCTCAACAAATGGCTGCAATAAACAAAGATACACCATAAGATAAAAATCAACTCACAGAGAGCAACAAACAGCTTCAAGACACACACTTATAAAGTCTGTCTATTACTATGTATACATAAGAAGAAGTACAATTGTAACTTTAAAGTCGATACAATTAAAAGCTGGGACAAGTTCATACATGTCCCAGCTTTTTTATAAAATTATCAATAATAATATATTAAGACTATAATCTAAACTAAATCGTTACAATACCTAAGCAAATTGCGATAATTAACATTATAATTGAGAATCCCCACACCCAGAAAAAGGCGTATTTAATATATTTACCCATATTAATTTCAGCAAGACCAACTGCTAACCAAACTGCTGGTGCAAATGGACTCACAAACGTACCGATAACATTTCCAATCATCAGTGCAAAAGCTGTAGATTCTGTAGGCACATTAAACTGGCCTGCAGTAGACTCTACAATTGGTAATATTGCAAAATAATATGCATCTGTACTAGTTAATAAATCTAAAGGTACACCTAACATACCAACTATAATATGTAAGTATGGTCCGACAGCTGTTGGTAATATCGTAATTAACGATAATGCTATGGCTTTTAACATTCCCGTTTCATTTAAAATACCTAAAAACACACCTGCTGTTAAGATTACTGCTGCCATCATTAAGGCATTCGGTGCATGGGCACGTATACGTTCCATTTGATAGTCTACATTTCTAAAGTTAAGCGGTAGTGCAATCGCCACACCAATCATAAACGCCAACTCAGGTGGCACTATATCTAAGAGCATCATAGCGACAATAATTATAGTTAAAATTAAATTAAGCCATAAAATATATTTATGTTTAGCCGCTTCACCTATAATAGGAGAATTTTCGTTTTGTTGTTGCTCATAACCCTCAACAATACTTTGAATATCTACTTTTTCCCTATCCATATCACTATAAGTACGGGCAATTTTTCTTTTTTCTCGCATACCTAGGAACATTGCAAATAATACGACTAACACAATACCGATTAATTGTAATGGAATGACTTGATACCACAGGTCATTAATATTGTCGACGCCAATAACTGACGCTGTCCTAGCCATTGGGCCACCCCACGGAACCATATTAATGATTGCAGCACTTAGGGCTAACAACAATACTAATAAATACGGACTCATTTTTAGTGCACGATATAAAGGTAATAATGCGGGTATTGCTAATAAAAATGTTGTTGCTCCTGCACCATCTAACTGTGCACATGTTCCAATTAATGCGGTCACAACAGCCACAATAATAACATTCCCTCGCGTAAATTTAATCATTACTTTTACAAATGGTCTAAATAATCCGCTATCAGAAATAATACCAAAATAAATAATAGCGAAAATAAACATAATAGCAACATTAAAAACTTGGTCAATTCCGGAATCCACATATTTTCAAATATCCCCAAACCCATGACCAATTAATAATGCACCAACGATAGGAATAAGTATCATTCCTACTACTGGACTTATCTTTTTAATGATTAACAAAGTGACTATTGAAATAATAATCAATAAACCCACTATAGTTAACAACGTACTTGATTCTTCCATGTTACATCCCCCTATACGTAAGCGCTTTCTTACATTTATAAAATAAAACGCTTTAAATTATATTTGCATAATATATTTAGAGTTATAGATACAGAATGAACATAATTTTATCTATAATATATTGACTACAAAAACATGAAATTCAATTTATTATACTACTTGTGTTATAGTAGTTTAAAAATTTATAGAAGGAGTATATTATATGAAGCCCCCTATAACTTTCACTTTTATTGAGAGAATATTTTTATCTTTAGGGATCCTAAGCTTTCTTTTAAATTTAAGTATTTCATTCAACATCTTACAATTTCCACACTTTATAGCTATGCTTTGCTTAAGCGTCACTTTTATTTGCTTCGGTATAGTAGCATTCAACAAACATTCGATATTTATCGGTATTAGTTTTTTTATAATAGCACTATGTCTTGTAGCTTTTATTGTATTTACAACTTATTAGTAGGCAAAGTTGTAACAGCTAAAATAAGTGGTTTGGCTGAATTGGATTTCATTATTTCTGATGACGACCTCACTCAAAATATGGATAAAAATATAATAAAGTACGTTAATTTAATTTAAGTCAGCTTTTATTATTTTTATGTTAAGTATCCTTTTACTATTTATAACATAGAACAATTTGGGTATAGCTTACTATGGTAGTAATTTTTAACTAGAAGATGAGGGTGAAGATGATGCAGCGTAATAATAACTTTAACGAATATCCTAAAATTTTAAAGATTGAAGACGATGGAACTATTATTGCATTAGATAAACACGGTAAGGTTAATACTGATTTAAACACACATAGTGTTACGGACGAGCAACAGTACGATATCTTTGGAGAAGTATTATACAGCCCTTATAGTCGTATCCAAAAATACCAACAATCCTATGCGCATGATTCACATGATCCGAATCACTTAAAATCAGAAGCCCATTATAATCAACGCGATCGAGAACGAGAATTACAATTACTGGAAGAAAATAAAAAAACCAAACGTAAAAATACGTGGCTCGGTTTAAGTGCTATTATTTTGTTACTTATCGTAGGTGTTTTTGCCGTAACAGCATTTTTCAACTCACGTGATGACGGACAACAAAATCAAACAGAGCAAGCACAAACTGATAATCAAAACCAAAACGATGCTGGCCAAGGTGAAAATGTTAATTTCGAACATCAAAATAGTAAAATTGAAAGCCAAATCCAAACAATTAAAGATGATATAAGTAATGGAAATGATGAAACAGAATCTAAACTGCAATCATTACAAGATAAAGTAGATAGTCTTAAACAAGAAGCTGATTCATCCACGACAGAAAATTTAGCCGATAAATATCAAAGTGCTGTAAACAACTTAGAGCAAGCTAAAGATCAACAAGAAAATGGCAACAGTGATCAAATGCAAGAAGAGCTCGATAAAGTAAATAACAAGTTAGATGATATTAAAGATAAATTTTCATCTTTCTTTGATAATAACAAACAAGAAGACTTTGAAAATAAAGAAAGTTAATCCTCCTGCACCGTTTGCATTTGCAACGGTGCAGTTGCTGTAATTCATCTTAAAAATAGCAAAGTATCACTACCGGTAGTCTGAAGTCAGACAACGCTAAGGCTACCCTACAGTAACCGACAGAAAATAGCTAACATTTTTATAACGCTTATATTTCCACTTACTTCTATCTATATTTTAATGCTTACTTGCTAAGTACTTATTAGTACTTGATAGACCAACAAAATAATACATAGCTCTTTCATAGTAAAGGGAGTGGGACAGAAATCTGTTTTTGAAAAAATGATTTCGTCTTCCCACTCCGGCAAGGTTGACTAGCCTTGAAACAAGCTTGATTTGAAGCGCATTTTCAATGCAGTCAGCTACTGCCAATATGAAAAAAGACTAGGACAATCAATATTGTCCCAGTCTCTTGTTAGTCTTATTATTTAATTTGTCGCTTTTTAACATTTAAGACATTTACAACATCTTGAATGTACGCACCTTTCAAATGATAACTGAATCGGTAAATGAGGTAACTTAAAAAGACGCTGATTATAGGTAATGCAATCATGATGATACGTAAACCATTTTTCGTAAAGTCACTTTGCTGTTGACCAGCTTGATAACCAAATAAGTCTAATCCCCATCCGGTAAATAGTGCCGCTACTGCCATAGCAGTTTTCATCAAGAACGTTTGAGTTGATGTAATAACACTTTCATTCCTTTGACCAAATTTCAATTCACTATAATCAATAACATCTGCAATCGATACAGTAATAATGCCCATAATAAATCCAGTACCTGTTTTAATAAATATTGTCCCTATTATGACTGGTATCACAGCAGAGGGCGATACATAGCTTGCAATTAAAAAAATGATTAAGCCCGTGGATAATGATACTGCTGCTATTGGAAACACATGTTCACGTGACAGCCATTTTGCTAATTTAGGAAACATTAACAACGCAATGATTTCTACAAAACCAACACCATTATACAGTGCAAACAACGCCTTGGATTCTGCTACATAACTAAAATAATATATTGCGACATTACCTAATAATTGAATACTTAAAAAGAAAGTGACTAATATACCGATATACGCTAGTAACTCTTTATTCATGAATAAAATACGCCAAATATCTTTAAAACGTAATGTTATACCTGTATCAATATTTGTGGGCGCTTCATAAACGTTACGTACAGTGATTAGGATTGCAATAATAAACACAATAGCAATGATCACTGTCATAATAAAGAAGCCTACTGATTGCTCTCCCCCTCCAAAATGGTGAGCAAAAAATGCTACAACTGTTAAACCTGCAGTCCCAACAATCAAATTGGCTAAACTAGCAAACACACGAGGAATAATAGATACCTCCTCACGTTCTGTTGGGTCGTTAGTTAAATTGGGTAACCATGACCAATATGGCACATCCATCATCGTATAAGTCATCCCCCACAAAATATAAAACACTGAAACATATACGTACAAACTTGTGCCAGATAACCCAAAATCGCTAAATAAAATGATGGTTATCACCGCATTAATAATAGTACCAATCACTAACCACGGCCTAAATTTGCCCCATTTGGTTTTAGTTTTATCTACAATCATGCCCATAACCGGATCATTAATTGCATCCCAAATACGTGCGACAAAAAACAGCGTTCCTACAAAACTTGCTGCCACTCCTAATACGTCCGTAAAATAAAACATTAAGAAGGTACCCGTTAGACCTACTACTAAATCTTTACCAAAAGCACCAATACCAAAAGAATACTTTGCTTTTCGGGTTACTTGTCTATCCAAAAAACCACCCCTTAAGTTCTACTAGCTTTTAATATTGTTAAAGCTAGGCATAATAGTTCTTTGTGTACCTGTTCAAAGCTCTCGCTGATATTAGTCGAACTTTGGTAGCCAATCGCCATGAGCTGTAATTAAATCATCACATAATGCAATAATGTCATCGATTGATAATTCTGCTGCTGTATGAGGATCTAACATTGCTGCTTGGTATATTTTTTCTTTTTTCTGAGTCAATGCCGCTTCAATAGTCAATAATTGCGTGTTAATATTCGTTCTATTTAATGCTGCGAGTTGTTCTGGTAACGCACCAATATAAGTCGGTGCAATGCCACTACTATCCACTAAACACGGTACTTCTACTACAGCATTTTCTGGTAAATTACTAATTAAACCACCAGTATTTAAAACGTTGCCTCCAATTTTAAACGGTTGATTCGTTTCCATTGCTTCAATGATATACGAGCCATATTCATGTGAACGTTCATGCTCTAAATTTTTATTATTCACCATATCATCACGCATTTGTTCCCATTCTGTTATTTGATTGACACAACGACGTGGGTATTCATCCAATGGTATATTGAAACGCTCTATCAATTCTGGATATTGGCTTTTAATAAAATAAGGATGATATTCGGCATTATGTTCTGAAGACTCAGTAATATAATAGCCAAATTTATCCATGAGTTCGAAACGCACCATATCATCATGTGGCTGTTGTTGTTTTGCTTTCGCTCGTTGTTTAATTTCCGGATATAAATCTTTACCGTTACGGGTGATTTCAAGCAACCAGGCCATGTGATTGATACCAGCAATTTTATACTGAATACCATCCGTTGGCATATCCAACGATGTTAATAAATCATTGGCACAAACTTGAACACTATGGCATAAGCCAACTGTTTTGATCCCTTCTTGCAGCATAATGTTTGTTAACACGGCCATCGGATTTGTGTAATTTAAAAACCAGGCATCTGGACACACTTCTTTCATATCTTGCGCAAATGCTTGCATGACTGGAATCGTTCTTAAATTACGGAAAATACCTCCAATACCTAATGTATCAGCAATGGTTTGACGTAAACCGTACTGTTTAGGAATCTCAAAATCTGTAATAGTAGCTGGATCATATCCACCAACTTGAATAGCATTAATAACATATTTAGCATCTCGTAAAGCTTCTTTGCGGTTATGATAAGCACGTACTGTGACGCTAGCATTTAAACTGCTTTTTAAGTTGTTTAACATCTGTTCAGAATCTTCTAAACGTTGTTCGTCTATGTCATATAACGCAAATTCAAAATCTTGTAATGCCTCAACAGTCATACAATCACCTAATACATTCTTAGCAAACACGGTACTACCTGCACCTAAAAACGTAATTTTCTTCATATTACCGCCCCCTAAATATAAGTTTAATATTGCGATTTCATAAATTGCTTTTACAGTACTTAAACCTTTTATTTCTTGTATTCATTTACTGTAATTACAATATCTTATATTTAGATTAGTGAAAATTCTGATATCTATCAATCGTAAATTTTTTTGAAAAGAGTAAAATATTGCTCTATTAATCAATGAATAATTTATCTACTGGCATCACTTTATTATACTTACGATAACTACCAGGTGTTACACCAATTAATTTTTTAAATACTTTACTAAAATAATTACTAGACCTAAATCCTACTTGATTAGCAATCTCAGACACTGATAATTCACTTGTTATTAATAATTGGACGCTAACACGTATACGTATTTGAGTTAAATACTGTATAGGTGTTACTTTCATCGCGGCATTAAACTGCCTGGTAAAATAATATTTAGAAAGTTGGGTCACCGCTACAACATCATCTAACGATAAATCTTCATAATAATATTTTTCTATGTACCGTATTGCTTTATTAATTGGTGAGTCATCTGCTGTCTCCAATTGTTCACCGTATTCTAAATACTCCAGACATTTCATCACAAACGTATAAGCACGCGCAGAAGATTCGTAACCGTGATGGATACCTATATTTTCTATTTTTTCTAGTGTTTCAATGATAAATTGGATAGGCGCTGCATGGAGTGGCAACTGTAAAATGGGTGCTGCATTTCCTTGTATTTTTTCAAAGAGCGTTGCTGCCATATTGCCATAGATTGTAAAGTACAAAAACTCCCATTGTTCAGATTCATATGGTAAATAATAACAATGATCACTAGGGACTTTGACAAAAAAGGCATCACCTTGTCTTAATGAAAACTGTTGTTGGCCAATGCGAATAGCACCTTTGCCACTAAGCGTATATTGAAAAATATAAACATCTTGCTCAGTTCGTTGTAACCCATCCCAGCGATAATCATGATGCTGTCTAATTTCATAACCTGTCGTTTGTAACCCTGCCACTGTTTCCTGAAAATCACCTTTTAAATGAAAACCATATGTATTAGGTGTTAATGCAATTTTCATACAACCACTCCCTATTTCAGAACTTATACTATCGACTACTAATATCTTAATATTATCATTAACTACTCAGTTAAAATAATGTGATGAAATACGCACAATTTAAAATTTTGAATCCTTTATGACTTTCCTTTTATTTACTTGAACAATTAATACAATAGTTTAATAATTAAGTTAGATAAATAAGGAGGTCATATTATGTTAACTCAAAAAGAAATTAGTACTATTAAAGACACGGTACCCTTACTAAAAGAAGAAGGACAAACAATTACCTCGAAATTTTATAAACGCTTATTTGAAACACATCCAGAATTAAAAAATGTTTTTAACCAAACAAACCAGAAAAAAGGTTTACAATCTTCAGCACTAGCTATGGCCGTTTTAGCAGCTGCCGATAATATCGATGATTTGTCACCTATCGTTCCTGCTATTATGCCAGTAGTATATAAACACTGCGCTTTACAAGTAAAACCTGAACACTATCCTATTGTTGGAGAAAATTTATTATGGGCGATTAAAGAAGTGACTGGACTGACAGATGATAGTGAAGTTATCCAAACGTGGGGCAAAGCATATCAAGCAATTGCAGATGCATTTATCGGTTTAGAACAAGAAGTTTACAGTAACATGGCTTGGGACGGCTTCCAGCCATTCAAAGTCACAGACATTAAAGAACAAACAGACATCATAAAATCATTCACAATTACATCAGAAAATATTGATTTAAGTCAGTTTGTACCTGGTCAATATATTACGGTTGACGTAGCCAGTGACAAATTACCATACAGAGCTAAACGTCATTATTCCATTGTCGATGGTGATACTAACTATTTAACATTTGGTGTAAGACGCGATGTAACTGATGATCATGAAGGTGAAGTTTCAACAATTTTACATGATGAAGTAACTATTGGCGATACTTTAAATTTATCGGCACCAGTTGGTGGTTTCGGTTTAGCCGATAACAATAATAAACAATTATTCTTAGGTTCTGGTGTAGGAGTGACACCTTTAGTATCAATGTACCGCGAAGTAGCAAATAAACAATTAGCAGCTACATTTATTCAAGTTACATCTAATGACAATAATGTAGCATTTGAACAAGAATTGAACGACATTAATAACTCTGTTGCACAAGGTGAATTCAAAACTCATTTTAGAGATGTTGATGGCTTTATCGATTCTAAACAATTACAAGAGTATGTAGATGCAAACACTGAAATTTACATCTGTGGTGGTAATTCGTTCCTAAATTCAATGATTATGCAACTACAAACATTAGATATACCACAAGAAAATGTTCACTTTGAAACGTTCATTCCAAGATTGAGCTTTTCTGCTTCATCACAAGCTTAACTAAAATATCGTTATAATAGTGGCTTTTACGCGAAAACACTTGATTGCTTATGTTATTTTAAGGGAATTCCATATTTTCAGATTTATAATAGGTAAACAACCTTATAAAATTGGTATTACTATTAATTAGTTTACGCATTCAATAAACATCGTCGCACTTCAAACTAACTCTAATATCACGATTTGATGTAAGGCGATGTTTTAAACTCATAACAGACGGGAGATTAGTATTTCACGATACTAATCTCCTTTTTACTTGAATAGCAATATAATAATTGTAACTAAGTTTCATTTGCACTACAGGTGGTATCGGATTAATAATGACACTTTTGGAGGTGCTTTATGAACTTAGTTGATTTTCATAAAGAAATAAAAGGATACGTACAACAGCGTCAACCTGGTATCGAAAAAGATATGCAGCCGAAACCCATTTCTGAATTTGATGACTATCAAGCAGGCAGAAAATTACAAGGTAAAGTCGCACTCATTACTGGAGGCGATTCTGGTATTGGTCGTGCGATAGCAACGCTTTATGCTAAAGAAGGTGCTCATGTCGCCATAGGTTATTATGACGAGCATAGCGATGCTGATGACATTGTTGCTTATATTAAATCTTTTGGAGTGACAGCTAAAGCTTATGCACATGATTTAAAAAGCGTAGCTGACTCTCAAGCATTAATTCAACAAGTAATTACCGATTTCGGCCAACTCAACATTTTAGTAAATAATGGTGGTGTCCAATTCCCACAAGATCACTTTGCTGACATCACACCGGAGCAAATTAAAGAAACATTTGAGACTAATATTTTTGGTATGATGTTTCTATCTCAAGCAGCTGAACCTCACCTCTCATCAGGCGATGCTATAATTAATACAACGAGTGTGACAGCTTATCGTGGTTCCGGTCATTTAATAGATTACGCTGCCACTAAAGGCGCAATCGTAGCATTTACACGTTCACTTGCTACAAGCTTGGTTGAAAAAGGGATACGGGTCAACGCTGTAGCTCCTGGTCCTATTTATACGCCACTCATCCCTGCAACTTTTAGCCAAGACAAAGTCGAACACCAAGGTGATGACACACCGATGGGGAGACGAGGACAGCCAGCAGAGCTAGCACCTGCATATGTTTTCTTAGCTTCTTATGCAGATAGCTCATACATTACAGGACAAGTCATTCATGTGAATGGTGGCGATTATATTACGAGTTAAGGAGTTAACAAATCATGAATGTGTTGCTGACACTCAGAGTAAACTCAATTTCTCTAAAAGGTTAATCTTAATAATTAAAACGTATTATAAAAGCGCGTCGCCTTCTCTTAAGGCACGCGCTTTTTATATTGCTGATATTTGTCCTATTTATTACCATTACACCGTTAACAAGTGTTTGACTACTACTTCATAATGCATGACTGCAAAGATACTATGCTTATTTTCGATATTGGGCATTAAGTTGTTGTATCAATTGCTTAAATTCTTCCTCGGAAGTAAATTCAAATGTGATGTGCCCTTTTTTATTCACGGTAGAAATATTCACCTTTGAGCCATATTGGTCTCTTAATTGCCGTTCTTGTTGTTGAATAAACTTGGGCTTTTTCTTACTCGTTGAAGCTTGTTTTGATGTCTTGCTATTTTTTGCTGAATTGATACAATCCTCTAAATAACGTACGCTCCAAGACTCCTCGTAGGCTTGCTGCGCCATTTTATTCATTGTGCGCTTATCTTTAACAGCTAATAGTGTACGTCCATGTGCTCCCGAAAGTTGTTCATCGCGAATCATTCGCATGATTTCAGTTGGTAAATTAAGTAAACGTAACATATTAGCAATATACGGTCTCGATTTACTTAAGCGTGTCGCAACTTCTTGTTGTGTTAATTGTAGGTCATCCATTAATTTACGATAGCTTTCAGCTTCTTCAATTGCGTTCAAGTCTTCGCGCTGTAAGTTTTCAATAATCGCAAGTTCCATCATATCTTCATCTGTCATTGTTTTGACAATAGCAGGAATCGTTGTCAGACCCACACGTTGTGATGCACGAAATCTGCGTTCACCTACTACAATATGATAGCCTTTTATAGTTTGCTGTAAGACAATTGGTTGTAGAATGCCGTGTTGTCGAATAGAACCCGCTAAATCATCTAATTTAGTATCATCAAATGTTTTTCGGGGTTGGTATGGATTGGCTTTAATTTGATCTAGTGCAATATGTTGCACCTCTTCGTCCTGGGTAGTAATTAAACGGTTGTCTTCTGTCTGTGCGATGATATTCACCTACCTTTCTAACAGCTTTACTGTTATTTTATGAATTTTTATACGTGAGAACAAGTAGAAATATTTATACTAGCGCAGATTAGCCTTTTTATTCTAATATCAAAATAATCTCGTTAATCTAAATTTTCAGAAAAGTTGTTGACAAAATTTCTTTTAATGTGTAAGCTATGATTTATCAGTTAAAACAAATAGCTAAACACAGTAATAAGGAAAGTAGAACTAACCCTGCTGGCACAGAGAGTCTTCAGTTGCTGAAAGAAGACACAGAAAGCAAGTTTGAAAATGGCCTTTGAGTGCTGATGCCAATATGAGGCATCATCGGGATCGCCCGTTATAGCGATACAGTATTAACATCAGTTACATGCCAAACTGGAATTAATTTCCATTGTTTTGAAATCTTCTATAGATTCAAAATGTCGATGCATCAACTGTTAGCGTACTGGATAAGGTTGTTTTAGCAATAAAACAACAAACTAAGGTGGTACCACGAAGCAAGCTTTCGTCCTTTATATCCGAATTTTTCGGGTCTAAAGGACGGAAGCTTTTTTATTTTTTAGGAGGTTATATATTATGAAAAATACTGAATTGGCTCAAATCGCATTAACACAAGATGTTACTGGCTCTATCGCCAACCCTATTTATTTATCAACTGCATATCAGCATCCGCATTTGGGAGAATCGACGGGTTTTGATTATACAAGAACGAAAAACCCTACACGTTCAGCATTTGAAGAAGCGTTTGCTAAATTAGAACGCGGTATAGCTTCCTATGCAACGTCTAGCGGTATGGCAGCAATTCAACTCGTTTGTAATATTTTCAAACCAGGAGATGAGGTGCTCGTATCTTTTGATTTGTACGGAGGTACATTTAGACTATTTGATTTTTATGAACAACAATATGGCGTGAAATTTAGATATGTCGACTTTTTAAATTACGAAGAAGTACAACAAGCACTAACACCACAAACACGTGCACTTTTTATTGAACCAATATCAAATCCTTTAATGTTAGAGGTCGACCTTGAACCTTACTATATTTTAAGCCAAGAGCGTAACTTGTTAACTATTATTGATAATACGTTCTTAACACCTTATCTTTCAACACCATTAGAGGAAGGTGCAGACATTGTTTTACATTCAGGTACTAAATATATCGGAGGTCATAATGACGTCTTAGGAGGCATCGTAACAGTTAAAGACCCACAACTCGCTGAAGACTTTAACGCCTTACACAATATGATTGGAGCGACATTATCACCGATCGATAGTTATTTATTACAACGAGGTCTAAAAACATTACATTTACGCTTAGATCGTTCAGAAGAAAATGCCAAACGACTTGCAGAGCGATGTTCGACGTTATCATCAATCTCTGAAGTATTATACAGCGGCCGCACCGGTATGATGAGTTTACGTTTACACAAAGACTATAGCGTTGCCAAATTTTTAGAAAACATTGATGTTTGTATCTTCGCAGAAAGCTTAGGTGGTACTGAGACATTGATTACCTTCCCATATACACAAACACATGTTGATATGCCCGATGTAGAAAAAGATAAACGTGGCATTGACGAATATTTAATCCGTTTATCTATTGGCGTTGAAAACTATGAAGATATCGAAGCAGATATTATTCAAGCATTAGAAAAATCTAAAGTAGGAGTGATTTCATGACTTTATCAAAAGAAACAGAAGTAATATATGATGCACACCGTGGACAGGACTATGATTCAGCAAACCCACCATTATATGATTCATCAACGTTCCATCAACAAGTACTAGGTGGCGATGCAACATATGATTATGCACGCAGTGGCAACCCTAACCGTAATTTATTAGAAGAAAAACTAGCTAAACTAGAAGGGGCTGACTACGCCTTTGCTTATGCTTCAGGTATTGCGGCTATTTCATCAGTCTTACTCACGCTTAATAGTGGCGATCACGTCATTTTACCTGATGATGTATACGGAGGTACGTTCCGTTTAACAGAACAAATTTTAACACGCTTTAATATACGATTCACTACTGTAGATACAACAGACGTTACGGCAATTGAAGATGCAATTGAGTCACAAACTAAATTGATTTATTTAGAAACACCATCCAACCCACTATTTAAAATCACTGATATTAAAGCAGTTGCTCAATTAGCACAAGCACGTGATTTACTAGTAGCAGTTGACAATACCTTTATGACACCACTAGGACAATCTCCATTGACATTAGGTGCAGATATCGTTGTTCACAGTGCTACTAAATTTTTAGGTGGTCATAGCGATATTATTGCTGGAGTCGCTATTACTAATAATAAAGCTGTCGCAGATGCGTTGTACTTATTACAAAACGGTACAGGTAATGCCTTATCTGCACAAGATAGTTGGACATTGGCTAAACATTTAAAAACTTTACCTGTACGCTTTAATCAATCTGTAAGTAACGCGCAACAATTAGTTACATTCTTATCAGAACGCGATGAAGTCGCAGAAGTTTATTACCCGGGACATAATGAGACACATTTAGCACAAGCTAAACATGGCGGTGCTGTGCTCGGTTTCCGTTTAAAAGATGAAAATAAAGCACAAGCTTTTGTAGACGCATTGTCACTACCACTTGTTTCAGTCAGTCTAGGCGGTGTTGAAACGATCTTGTCACACCCAGCCACAATGTCACACGCAGCAGTGCCTCAAGATGTACGTGAAGCACGCAATATTACCTTTGGTCTGTTTAGACTAAGTGTTGGTTTAGAAGACCCAGATGAACTTATCGCTGACTTTAACTACGCATTTAAGGAGGCTTTTAATGACTCAACTGTTACAAGCACTCAAACACAACATACTCATCGCTGACGGCGCGATGGGAACAATACTTTATTCTGAAGGTTTAGATACTTGTCCTGAAGCATATAATCTCAGCCATCCAGAAAAAGTCGAACATATTCATCGTTCATATATAGATGCTGGCGCTGACATTATTCAGACCAATACGTATGGAGCTAATTTCGAGAAGCTCAAAGCTTACGGATTAGAACATAAAGTGAAGGACATACATCAGGCTGCCGTTAAAATTGCTCAACAGGCTGCCAATGATGATACGTATATCTTAGGTACCGTTGGCGGCTTTCGAGGTGTGCGCCAAGAGGACTTAAGCTTATCTGCCATCCAATACCATACAGGCATTCAAGTCGATACTTTAGTAGAAGCTGGCGTTGATGGTTTACTCTTCGAGACGTATTATGATTTAGAAGAACTAACAAATATCATTCAAGCGACACGTCGTAAATATGATATTCCTATCGTCGCTCAACTAACAGCTTCTAATACCAATTATTTACGTGATGGTTCAGAAATCAATAGCGCATTACAACAACTTAAAGCCAGTGGCGCCGATGTTGTAGGATTAAATTGTCATCATGGACCTCACCATATGCAGCAATCTTTTTCACATATTGAATTACCGGATGACGGTTACTTATCTTGTTATCCAAACGCGAGTCTATTAGATATCGATAACAGTGAATTTAAATATAGTGATAACGCTGAATATTTTGGTAGCGTCGCTCAAAAATTAATAAATGAAGGCGTTCGCCTGATCGGTGGTTGTTGTGGTACAACACCCGAACATATTAAATTTATTAAGTCATCTATTAAAGACTTAAAACCTGTTACACATAAAGATATTATTCCTATAACTAAACACCAAACTAAAACAACAACGACAAGTTCCAAAGTTAATTTAACTACTAAAGTGAAACAACGTCCAACTATTATTGTTGAATTAGATACACCCAAACATCTCGATACAAGCTTATTTTTCAGAAATATCAAAAAATTAGATGACGCCGATATAGATGCGGTAACGTTAGCTGATAATTCCTTAGCTACTGTCCGCATCAGCAACATCGCGGCAGCTAGTCTAATCAAGCAAAATTATAATATTGAACCGTTAGTACACATTACTTGTCGTGACCGTAACCTTATAGGTTTACAATCTCATTTACTCGGTCTGTCACTCATTGGCGTCGACGAAATATTAACCATTACTGGTGATCCTTCAAAAATTGGTAACCTTCCCGGTGCCATGAATGTTTTTGATGTGAAATCCAAAGGATTAACAGAAATCGCACAACGTTTTAATCAAGGAATCAATACTGATGGTGATGCGCTGAAGCAAGCAACGAACTTCAACATCGCAGGAGCATTTGATCCTAACGTACGTAAACTAGACGGGGCTATTCGACGTTTAGAGAAGAAAATCGATAGCGGAATGAATTACTTCATTACCCAACCCGTTTATAGTAAAGAAAAAATCAAAGCAGTATATGAAGCAACAAAGCATTTAAATGTACCTTTCTTTATTGGTATTATGCCAATCACCAGTTATAACAACGCGTTGTTTTTACACAACGAAGTACCTGGCATAAAACTATCTGAAGAAATATTAACTCAATTTGAAGCAGTTAAAAACGATAAAGAAAAGACACGCGAGCTCAGCATTTCAATATGCAAAGAGCTTATCGACACTGTACATGAATATTTCAACGGCTTATATCTGATTACACCCTTCCAACGTGTAGATTTTTCTTTAGAACTAGCAGCATACTCGAAAACCATCACTTCAACAAAACAGGAGGCAATATTATGACAATTAAAACATCAAATTTAGGTTTCCCAAGGTTAGGTAGAAAAAGAGAATGGAAAAAGACAATCGAAAGTTACTGGTCTAACAAAATTTCTGAAGCAGAGTTAAATCAACAATTAACAGACTTACACAAAGAAAATTTACTACTGCAAAAAAATTATAATTTAGATAGTATTCCAGTCGGTGATTTCTCATTATACGATCACATTTTAGATACATCATTACTCTTCAATATAATTCCGGAACGCTTCCAAGGACGTGAAGTTAATAATGATCTGTTATTCGACATTGCCCGAGGTAATAAAGAACACGTAGCGAGTGCTTTAATTAAATGGTTTAACACGAACTACCATTACATTGTTCCTGAGTGGGATAACGCTGAACCAAAATTAAATCACAATGTTTTATTAGAACGTTTTAATTATGCCCAATCATTAAATGTTAATGCGCATCCTGTTATTGTTGGCCCTATTACATTTGTTCAACTATCAAAAGGTGGCAACCAAACATTTGAAGAAAAAGTTCAAACGTTACTACCATTATATAAAGAAGTATTACAATCACTTGTAGATGCTGGCGCTGAATATATTCAAATTGATGAGCCAGTCCTTGTGACAGATGCAAGTGCAGATTTCGAAAATATTACTAAACAAGCTTATGATTATTTCGCTGAAGCAGGAGTTGCTAGCAAATTAGTAATTCAAACATATTTTGAACGTGCGAATATTAAGTTTTTAAATACTTTACCTGTTAAAGGTTTTGGGTTAGATTTCGTCCACGACCGTGGTTACAACTTAGAGCAACTTAAAGCTGGTGATTTAGACCAAGATAAAGCAATTTACGCTGGAATTATTGATGGCCGTAACGTTTGGGCTGCCGATATTGCCGCTAAAAAAGACTTAATTGAAACACTACAAAACTATACATCCGAATTAGTGGTGCAACCATCAGCATCATTACTACACGTTCCAGTTTCATTAGATGATGAAACTTTAGATGACACGATTGCTGAAGGCTTAAGCTTCGCTACTGAGAAATTAGATGAGCTCGATGCATTAAAACGTGTAATCAATGACAATGATTCTGACAAATTTGATGTGTTAAAAGCACGTTATGAACGTTTCCAAAACCAAGCGTTTAAAAATCTAGAATATGACTTTTCACAAGTGCGTGATAGACGTCAATCACCATTTGCAGAACGTAAAAAACAACAAGACGCACAACTCAACTTACCAGATTTACCAACAACTACAATCGGTTCTTTCCCACAATCAACTGAAGTGCGTAAACAACGTGCTGATTGGAAAAACAACCGTATCTCTGACGAAGCATATAAAACATTTTTACAAGATGAAATTGCACGTTGGATCAAAATTCAAGAAGATATCGGTTTAGATGTGCTTGTTCATGGTGAATTTGAGCGTAATGACATGGTTGAATTCTTCGGTGAAAAATTACAAGGGTTCTTAGTAACTAAATTTGGTTGGGTACAGTCTTATGGTTCTCGTGCCGTGAAGCCACCAATTATTTACGGAGATGTAAAATGGACAGAACCATTAACTGTCAAAGAAACAGTATATGCCCAAAATTTAACTGACAAACCAGTGAAAGGTATGCTGACAGGTCCGGTTACGATTTTGAACTGGTCATTTGAACGCGTCGATTTACCACGTGAAGATGTCCAAGACCAAATTGCTTTAGCTATTAACGAAGAAGTTTTAGCATTAGAAGCAGCAGGCATTAAAATTGTTCAAGTCGATGAACCTGCATTACGTGAAGGATTACCATTACGTTCTGAATACCATGCAGATTATTTAGACAAAGCTGTTCATTCATTCAAACTATCTACATCATCTGTGGCAGATGCAACACAAATTCATACACATATGTGTTATTCTCAATTCGGACAAATCATTCATGCCATCTATGATTTAGATGCTGATGTTATTTCTATTGAAACATCTAGAAGTCATGGTGATTTAATTAAAGACTTTGAAGACATCACTTACGATTTAGGTATTGGTTTAGGCGTATACGATATTCACAGCCCACGTATTCCAACAGAAGATGAAATCACAACTGCAATCCACCGTGCATTGCAAGAAATCGATCGTTCATTATTCTGGGTTAACCCTGACTGTGGATTGAAAACACGTAAAGAAGATGAAGTACGTGAAGCCTTAACTGTATTAGTCAATTCAGTAGAAAAATTACGTGAATCTAAAGATCCAGCAACAGTTTAATTAAGTAAAGGAGCATTGATACAATGACACAATATCCATTATGGGACCAACTAGAACAGTTAAAACAAACAGAGTGGGTAGATTTAACACACACCTTTGATGAGCATAGCCCACGCTTTAGTGAGTTTGAAAAAGCCGAAGTTTCTACATTATATAACATCGAAGATCATGGCTTTTTTGTACAACGTTGGAATCTCGTGACGCAGTATGGTACTCATATCGATGCTCCCATCCATTTTGTGCCACACCAACGTTACTTGGAAGAATTAGAACTTAAAGAATTAGTATTGCCATTAATTGTTTTAGACTTTTCCGAAGCAGTTGCACAAGATGCAGATTTTATCGTTACCAAAGACCATATATTACAATGGGAACAAGTACATGGCACAATTGAACCGCATACTTTTGTCGCCTTACGTACAGATTGGTCTAAACGTTGGCCCAATATCGAACAGTTTGAAAATAAAGATAGTGACGGACAATTACATTTACCAGGTTGGGGCCTTGATGCATTACAGTTTCTCTTTGAAACACGTAACATTAAAGCCATCGGTCACGAAACCTTTGATACAGACGCTTCTGTAGATGTCGCTAAATATGGAGATATTAGAGGAGAGCGTTATGTCCTTGGTCAAGACACGTATCAAATCGAGCTGTTAACTAACTTAGATCAACTCCCAACTAGGGGTGCAATCATTTATACGATTAGCCCCAAACCAAAAAATGCACCTGGGTTTCCCGTGCGTGCATTCGCGATCAAACCTTGAGCCAAACAAGTAAAGTAAACTAGCCATTTACATTTGAACTTGTGTAGTAAAAATTGAGCCCTTTACTACAACATTCTACCCTTTCTATTTCATTATATATGACCTTGAGCAATTGCTATAGCAACATTTTGCTCTATAGTCATCATTACAGGGACGAGCATAGGAATTCACACTACAACTAGTGATTTCTAGCTCGCCCCTATTTTAATGTTTTATAGTGTTAAAACAGTCAATATAATAAATACTATGAGTTATCAAGGAGGATTTCACTTAATGTCAGAAGTAGATACACAGTCGAATACTTTAGTCGAACGTAATAAACTCATCATCGCATACATACTTTGGTTCTTTTTTGGTCAATTAGGGGCACATCGGTTTTATGGACGAAAATTTAATACCGCCATTTGGCAAGTAGGACTAGGCCTTACTGGTTGGGTTACATCACCTATCTTCATTGGGTATGGTTTGCTATTTATCTTATGGATATGGCTGATCATCGATCTCTTCCTTATCCCTAAAATGTGCCGCGAACTATCATCATCAACAACATAAAACGCACTTAAAAAGCCAAGTAAGCACTCATATAAGAAGTGTTTACTTGGCTTTTTGTATATAAAATTTCTTCACACATTCAAAACTTAAACTCAATCGTCCTTTAACATGTAAAATTGCGTACTTAATTATTCTATGTTAAATTTACTGTACTGAACGGTCAGTATAGTAAACATTAATGAGGTATCGTGATGAATAAAAAACAAGAATTATTACAGCATGCAGCTACAATTATTCAAGAAGAAGGTATGCAAAAATTAACAATGGATTACTTAGCTAAAAAAGCTAATATCACTAAAGGTGGTGTCTTATATCACTTCAATAATAAAGACACATTAATTCAAAAAATGAATGAAATGGCTATTGCAGATTTTGAACAAAGTATAGAACATCATATCTCCAAGTTGTCTGGGAATTATGTATTTACCCGTGCTTATGTATTAACTACGCTAGATTATTTGCGTCAATCCTCGAACGCTCAATTAACTGCTGTGCTTATATCTTCGCAGGAAGACAAAAACAGCTTACGGTTATGGCAAAAAGTAGTACAACAATGGTCAGCACGCTTTGCTCAAGATCAAGGAGATCCTGATGAAATCTTAAAATTACGTTTAATGAGTGATGGTTTATGGTTTACTATCATGTATGAAGAAGCTGATACCGCACAAATGGCTCATATAGAACGTATTATATTCGATATGTTAAATTCACTCGCTCAGGAGGAATAAGTGATGGGAATTATTTATTTAGCAGGTGCCATTATTTCTGAAATTTTCGGTTCCACGATGTTAAAATTTAGCGCAATATCACGCAAGAAACTATCTGTTCTTGGTGTCATTGTCGGCTATCTTTTAGCATTTTATTTTTTGTCTTTAACAGTAATGTCGATTCCACTCAGTTTTACTTATGCAGCTTGGAGTGGTATTGGTACTGCTTTAACAGCGGCAGTAGGTTTTATTATTTTTAAAGAACGTATTCAACGTCAAACGATAATAGGTTTGATGTTACTTATTATCGGACTCATACTGTTGAGGCTTTAAGGAGGTATTGTACATGCAAGGTTATCTTTATTTATTATTATCTATTGGTTTTGAAATTTTTGGTACTTCAATGTTGAAGTTATCCTCAGGATTCACCAATGTCATTCCAAGCATAATATTAATTATTAGCTTCGGTATCGCATTTATCTTTTTATTATTTTCTTTAAAAACATTACCTTTAAGCAAAGCATATAGTATTTGGGCAGCGTTAGGTACAGCTGGTACTACATTGATTGGTGCACTTTTTTTCAATGAAATTTTATCGGTCGTCAATGTTATCGGTATCGTCGTTGTTATTACTGGGGTTGTTATTATGAATTTGGACTTCACCAACAAAAGTATTAACCACAAATAACTTTGGGAAATTATTGATTCTACTAGTCTTATTTCAATTGTAGTCATACTTGCCGAAGTGCGACGACACAAGCTTTTTAGGAAATTATATTTTTGACCGACGCCATCTGTCAGTAATCTATATAAGTGATTAAAAACTGTTATTGTTTAGCGTGAAACATTACAGCTTAACTTAAAAATGGATGTCTACTACTTATCTTTTAGACTTCCTGTAGACATACTTAAAGAGCCTAACCCTACTTAGAGTTAGGCTCTTTAGCTATTTATTCAACGATTAAGACGACACAGTATTTTGACCATATGGTATTTGATGATCTAATTCAAATGACGTTTGCGCTACCGTTTGTTTATATTGGTAGACGAAGTAAATAATCCATAATAACGTTAAACCAAAGCCAAGATAATAACTTAATGTTAAGTCTAACCCTAACCCGATTTTTTGACTTAAAATATAGACGAAAATATTCCATGTCATAAATGTAGCTGGGATAGCTGCCACCCAAAAGTTTTTCTTAGCTAATAGTAAATACATTGCACCTACCCATAATGCTACAACGGCAGTCGTTTGGTTCGCCCATGAGAAATAGCGCCATAATATAGTAAAATCTACTTGCGTTAAACCAAAGCTGATAACAAACAATGGAGTCGCCACCCATATACGTTTCATAATTTTACTTTGCCCTATATTTAAATAATCAGCAATAATCATACGCGCACTTCTAAATGACGTATCACCACTCGTAATTGGTAAGATAATAACGCCCAGAACAGCAATCGTACCAAATACTGAACCTAATAATAAATGCGACGCTTCACTTACAACTAATGCCGCTTCACCACGTGCTAAGACATCTTGTAAACCACTGTAACCATTAAATAAACTCATACCAGCAGCAGCCCAAATCATAGCGATGATACCTTCTGCAATCATCATGCCATAAAAGATAAAACGACCATTTTTCTCTTTATTTGTTGTTCTAGAAATAATCGGTGTTTGTGTCGCATGGAAACCAGATAAGGCCCCACATGTAATTGTAAAGAATAATAACGGGAAGATTGGTGCGCCATCTGGATGCATATTTTGAATGTTTATTTCTGGAATCGGTGCCCCCGTTTGAACCAATCTAAAGCCAATACCTACCGCACTAATTAATAATAAGGCTCCAAAAATTGGATAAACACGACCTATAATCTTATCAATTGGTAAGATTGTCGATAATACATAATAAACAAATATCACAAAGATAATAATGCCTAAAGCAATACGACCATCCATTAAGTTATGTAATAATAATGCCGGACTCGTCACAAAGACTGTACCCGTCAGTAATAACAATAATATTGAGAAGATATTAACAAAGTGCTTCATGACCTTACCTAAAAACTTCCCTGCTAATTCAGGTAAATGTGCCCCTTTGTTACGAATAGAAATCATACCTGTTAAATAATCGTGAACTGCACCGGCAAAAATACATCCCACTACAATCCAAATAAATGCTACTGGACCATACAATGCTCCCATAATTGGACCGAAAATAGGTCCAACCCCTGCAATATTCAGCAATTGTATTAATGAATTAGACGACGTTTTCATCGGTAAATAGTCAACATTATCACGTTGATCATAGGCTGGTGTAGGTCGCTCTTTATTAGGACCAAACATCTTATCAATGTATTTACCATATGTGAAATAACCTACCACTAGCAAAATGATCGATACAATAAAAGTAATCATAGTAAATAATCCCCCTCATTTCTATCGAAAGCGTTTTCTTTAATTTAATCATAACTTATTGAAATGCACAATGTTAGGAATTAATTTATTGATATACTCCCGTATGAAACTATTTATGCTGCGTGCTTATATTAGCTGATTTTGTAGCGGAAATCGTGCACAAAAAAACTGCCAACAAAGTCAGAGACTTTGTCGACAGTCTGAAAGTACTTTAATCTAAGGTACTTTTTTGTGCCGTTATAAGTTTGTATTATTACTAGATTTAGTTCATTGTCACAGCTTGTTCCTCTGTCACAGCAATAGCTACTACATCTGCCACTGCATCTACGACATTGGGGTTCAAAGCACTTGGAATAACGTAATCGGCAGTTAATTCTGATGGGTCAACAACTTCAGCTATGGCGTGAGCCGCTGCTACTTTCGCTGCCATCGTAATATCTTTTTTCTGTGCTTGTAAAATACCTTTAAAAATACCTGGGAAAGCTAGTAGATTATTAATTTGATTGGGATAATCTGAACGCCCTGTTCCTATAACTGTTGCACCTGCTGCCCGTGCGTCTTCAGGATATATTTCAGGCACAGGGTTGGCTAAAGCAAAAATGATTGGATTATCATTCATTGTAGCGATGTGTGCTGATGATAAAGCGTTAGGTCCCGATACACCGATAAAGACATCCGCATGGACAATGACATCATTTAAATCACCTTGTATATGCGCACTGTTTGTCTGTGTAGCAATGTTTTGTTGGGCTGGGTTCATCCAGTCTGCACCTTCACACACTACACCTTCTAAGCTCACTAATGAAATATTGTTGTAGCCTGCAGCTAATAATAATCGAGCTATAGCAATACCTGCGGATCCTGCCCCATTAATAACAATTTTTAAGTCATCATGTTGTTTCTTTACTACTTTACTAGCATTGAGTAATGCGGCTAACACAACGATTGCTGTACCGTGTTGATCATCATGGAAGACTGGAATATCTAGTTCTTCTTTTAAGCGTGCTTCAATTTCAAAGCATCGTGGGGCTGCAATATCTTCTAAGTTAATGCCTGCAAAATTAGGTTGTAACGCTTTTACCATAGCAATAATTTCTTCGGTATTTGTAGTGTCAAGGCAAATTGGAAAAGCATCTAAGCCTGCAAAAGATTTAAATAAAATACTTTTTCCTTCCATTACTGGCAATGCGGCTTTCGGACCAATATTTCCTAAACCTAAAACAGCTGTACCATCTGTTACAACACCAATCATTTTGCCTCTCGATGTTAACTTGTTTACTTTCGTTTCATCTGCAGCAATTGCTTTACAGACTTCCGACACACCTGGGGTATAAACAACGCTTAAATCTTCTTCGCTATTGACTTCAATTTTACTCGCGACTTCTATTTTACCTGCGTATTGTTCATGTAGTGCAAGTGCTTCTGCTTTATATGTGTGTGTAGTCATTTTAATACTCCTTATTGTTCTATTTTCTTAATTAATTTAAAAGTTTTAATAATAATGATGCGCCAATAACTGTGGAAACCCCGCCAATACGTGTTGCTACTTGCGCAAATGGCATTAAGGACATACGTCTTGATGCTGATAAAATAGCTACATCACCAGTACCGCCTAAACCACTGTGACAACCTGTAACAATCGCTGCGTCTACAGGATACATATTCATTAATTTTCCGACAAAATAACCTGAACTTACCATCGTAATAACGACTGAAGCACAAATAATAGCATAGGCTGGTGTTACAATTTTCACGACATCTTCCAGTGGAATATATAACATACCTAAACCAACCATAAGCGGCCACGTCAAACTTGTAGAAACAAATTTATATAAATGATGCGCACCGTCTTCCATTTTCTGTGGCATCAATTGTAAACATTTAATAAATGTTGCAAGTAATATCATAATAACCGGACCTGGTATACCTATAAATTTTTCTGCTAACCCACCGAAAATAAAGAAACTACATGCGATAAGTAAACCTGCACCCATTAAGCCAAAGTCGATTGGTTTCTTTTCATTTTGCGTTTCTGCCGTTAAATCATTTTTACCGTCAGATTTAACTAAAGTCCCGTTGCCTGACAATGCTTTGTTTTTTTCGCCTAATCTCATCATTAAACCTGCCGATACCACAGCAACAATATTGCCGATAACTGCTGCAGGAATCATTTGCCCTACAAATGACTCTGCAGATTCACCTAAGATAGATGAATACGCTAATGATAAAGGTAAGATACCTTCACCAATGCCACCACCAATAATAGGTACAATGATGTAAAATAATGTGTGCATCACATCATAACCGAATAAAAAACAGACGCCGATACCAACAAGAATTGCTGATGCTGTACCTACAATCAATGGTACAAACATACGCGTGAAACCTTGAATTAACATTTTGCCATTCATGCCTAAAATACTACCAACAACTAAACACGAAATGTATAAGTATAAAAAGTTCGATGTTTTCATTAATGTCGTTACAGCTTTCATAGTCGCTGGATTAATTAAATTTAAAAATACTAAGACAGATGGAATCAATAAAGCTAAAATGGCTGGTCCACCAATATCTTTTAAAATAGGAATTTTCATCCCTAAGTCGCCTAGTAAAATTCCAATAATCATAATCACTGCAAAACCACCAATCATATCTGGTGGTAATGTATTATAAACAAATGCTGCATAAATAATAATTGCTAACGTTATATATAATGGTAAGGGCACTACACCCACTTTAAGCTGTGTTATTTTCGTCCATAAGCTTGCATCTCTGTCTCCCAACCCAGTAGAAACCGCTTTCATTTCACTTTTTGAAATCATAATAATCCCCCTTATTTAACATATATTTATCCTAATGCGAAATAAGGGGGAAGCCTAGTTTATGAAAGTTTAATAATCTTTTTGTAATTAAAAAAAGCGCTGTCATTTGCTCTACTTATTATTTCTGAACACAATTATTGCGCTCTACAGAACACTGTTTACCATTGTTACTTGGCATTCAAAACTATTGTAAATATTGTTGTACGATATACATATTCTCTTTATTAAATGTATATAAATAGACCGGTCTACCGATACCGTATGTCATTGATTCTTCTAATACTTCTATATCAGCTAGAAATTTTAAATATTTACGTACAGATACACGTGAAATATTTGCCATTTCCGCAATTTCATCAGTAGAGAAAGCACGTTCTCCAGAATCATTTACTTTATTAATAATCGCTTGTAATGTTTTTTGCGTTAACCCTTTAGGTAAGTTGGCTTGCGTATTATCTGGTGTTTGGGTTTGTGACAATAACTGACGATCTAATGACGTCTGTGATATAGACTGTTGACCATGTAACAAATCATAATGTTGCTTATATTTATTTAATGCTGTTTTAAAGCGCTCAAATTCAAATGGTTTTATTAAGTAATCGACTGCACCATAGCGTAAAGCTGTTTGTACTTGAGTCACATCGGTAGCTGCCGTTATTAATATCGCATCCGTTGGTAGTTGTTGCGCACGAATATCACTTAACAACGCTAAGCCATCCTCTTCTGGCATATAAACATCTAAAAGAACTAAATCAATTACTTCTGTAGTTAACCGTTCACGTGCCTCTGCCACACTATTCGCCATAGCTACTAGCGTATAGCCTTCAATTTTAGCTAAAAATTGTTTGTTTAATTGTGCGACCATGGGATCGTCTTCTACAATTAATACTCGAATCATTGTTCACGCCTTCTTTCCGGATAAGGAATCGTCACTGAAAACATGGTTCCACCTTGTTTAGGTGTGGTTATCGTAATATTCCCTTGTACTTTATCGATACTTTGCTTCACGAGATACAGCCCGTATCCTCTATGGTTACCTTTTGTGGAATAACCTTTTTCAAAGATTTTATGTTTCACCTCATCACATAAACCTTTACCAGAATCAATCACATCAATATA
Organism: Staphylococcus sp. GDX8P114P-2; assembly: GCF_017892945.1. NCBI lineage: Bacteria > Bacillati > Bacillota > Bacilli > Caryophanales > Staphylococcaceae > Staphylococcus > Staphylococcus sp. GDX8P114P-2. The sequence goes on from NZ_JAESMB010000005.1 coordinate 154,304, forward strand.
AAGATGTTCTAAGTCATATTTCAACTGAACATCAATTGATTTGGTGCTAGCAGTTGTGAGCGAATCCATACTATTATCTATTAAATTACCAACAATGGTAATGATTTCATGCGTTAAATAGGAATGCTGGGGCTCAGGAATTACCGTTTTATTTATAATCGTTAAAGTAATGTTCTGTTCCCGTGCTAAACTTAATTTTCCAATAAGAAAACCAGCTAATGCCGCATCTTTAATATGTGTCGCAATATTATCATCTTCTTCTGACCCATGTTCTACAATATCATTAATATACAACTGTAAGTCGTCATAATTTTCCATTTGCAACATACCTTGAATAACATGTAGTCGGTTACGAAATTCATGCGATTGCGCACGTAGTGTTTCCGCATATGTTTGCACGCCCACTAATTGTTGAGATAACTGGTCCATCTCTGTCTTATCTCTAAATGTAGATATTGCACCCACAATTTCATTATTGACATAGAGGGGAACCCGATTGACTAAAATTTTCAATCCATTAATATTTTGTTCTTCATCGTGTTCTGGTTTACCTGTTTCTAGTACTGTAGGCAACTGTGTCGAATCCATATAATCTGTAATAGGCATTCCGAAGGCAACCCTGCTTTATTAAAGATATCTTGCGCTGACTTATTAACTAAGTTGATACGACCATCACGGTTCACAGCCACAATGCCTTCATGTACAGATTGCAACATAGTATTACGCTCCCCTAACAATTGAGCAATGCCCGATGGCTCCAAGCCGTGAAGTATCTTTTTAATATAACGTGATAATAAAATTGCACCGACAATACCTACTAAAATGCCAAAAATAGCACCTAAAATTATATCACGGTTAGCATTGGCAAAGGCTTCATTCACACTTTCCATTGGTATCCCTACTGCTACAGCACCAATTTGTTGATCACCATCATAAATCGGTGTAAATGAGCGCAATGATTTGCCAAGTGTTCCTTTCGATTCTGACATACTAGCACGACCATGTAATACAGGATATTCATCCCCACCTTGAAATTTCTTGCCAATACGCTCAGGCTTAGGATGTGATTTACGTATACCATTCATATCCATAACTACTATAAAACTCACGTCTGTCACTGATTGAATTTCAGACGTATACTCTTGAATTTTCTGTTCATCTTGTTGATGTTGCAAACCAGATTTTACAATTTCAGAATGCGCAATCGTCCGTGAAACAACTTGAGATTTTTCCTCTGCAGTATGTCGCACAGCCTCTCGGACGGTATTACTAATTAAAATACTCGTCACCACTAGCGCCGATAATACAACAATACCTACTAAAATAATAATTGTTGTACTCAGTTTCATTCGTTTTTTCTGCAAGACTCCCCACCCTCTTAACTTACATCTATTTAATCGCTAGATCATAATTTACTTTTAAAAATAATCATATCGGAAAAACATAATTTTACAACCTATTATTAAGATGATTCCATATTTAAATTGCATTTTAAAATTATGATGTCCTAACTTTTAGTATTTTAAAAAAATAAAAAGCAAGGTAGAAACCAATATTATACGTTGATCTCGTACCTTGCTTTATTCGTGTTCACTTATTATAGCTAATGTAAATATAGTTTATGCTGTTAACATATAATTACGTGCTGTAGTGACATCTAGTAATGTTAAATGCTCTGTTGCATGACGTAACTCTTGTGCTGACTGGCTAAATAATGCCACTGTTGCTTGGTAATAACCATTACCCATAGCTGTTAGTGTCGAATTGATGTTAGCCGCTCCAATGCAATCTTTTGTTACCTTTAGTTCATTGGTATACGTAGTTAGCGCGTCTAACGTCAACATATCACTTTGATATAAACAGCAGTACACGCTTTCTTGTGTGTCTTTCGTTATGCGTTTCATTACATGTGCATCTACAATTTGTAGTAAATACTTATCATTTTCTTGATCTTGCATTGTTGCTTTAATCATTTTTATACCTCTTACTCTGTCATTTTTGATATTAAGTGTGATATAGCATGATTAATGCTGAAACATTTCATGATTCATCTATTTTTAAAGGAAACTCTGTATGACAACCACTAGTGATTGCGCCTAGTTAACATGTTGGGTCATTATCTTACATATATGTGAATTGGTCAGTGCCATTAAAAATTCATAGCGTCTGACATTTGTGCGCTGGTACAATTTATAAATATTATATATGTTCCCTTAAACAATACTATCGCTACTTAATAACTTACGAATCAATATACTATCAATTTTTGATATAAAAAGCACGGAATATTGTCAAAAATCACCCGTTACAATGAAATTGTAATTTTTTAGAAATTACGACGTAATACATTTGAAAACATTTTAATTTGTTAAACAATTTAATGTTAAAAATTATTTACTATAAAATTATTCATTGCCTTTGTGTGAATAATAAAGAGTAATTCAATTTGATGTTGTTCGAATTAAGCAGTAATTGATAGAATAAGTTTTAGTAAAATGAAAGCTCATTACTTCTATTAAATTTGATATTAAGACGATTAAAACACTTATTAACAGAGTCAGTATAACAACACCCCACATTCCTTAAAGCTAATGTGGGGTAAGTAGAAATGAACAATATTTACAATTTGTTAGTTTAAATAATCATGATTCTATTTCTTTAGATAGAGATTTGGCTACTTTATTAACTTCTGGCCCTATAACTATTTGTGCATGATGCTTATCTATTATTATAACCCCATGTGCTCCAGTTTGTTTAATTCTTTCTATATTTACTAATGAACTATCTTTTAATTCCAATCTTAATCTCGTCATGCAATTTTCGAAATCTACAATGTTTTCCTTACCACCGATATTCGAAATAATCTTTTGAGTCATATACTGATAATGATTATGTGTTAAAGATAAATTTTCCTCGTCTTCCTTGTTCATATTTTCTAAGTTATTTTCCTCTACTTGACCAATAATTGGTACCTTTCTATAACGAATATAGTAATAAAAAGTTAAAAAGTATAACATAAAGAATCCTATACCTACAGGGATAATAAGCCAACCTCTATCAGATAAGCTAAGATTCAAAAAATAATCAATAATACTTCCACCCCAAGAAAATCCCTCTCGTACATGCAAATAATATAAAACCATACCTGCTAACCCCGTATAAACAGAATGGATAAAGTATAAAAACGGAGAAGTAAATAAAAAAGTGAATTCTATAGGTTCTGTTATACCAGCGATGATAGCAGTGAAACTACCTGATCCCATTAAAGCCTTAGTATTATTTTTGTTATATTTCGCTATTACTGCAATGGCTAAAGCAATTGCAGGTATACCAAATATAATCGTCACGAAATAGCCACTTAAAAAATAGCCAGCAGTGGGATCTCCATTTAAAAATCGAGTAATTTCACCATGTACCATCTCGCCACCCGAAGTTTCAAACGAACCTAAGCCAAAATAAATATATGTGTTTAATACATGGTGTAAACCAAACGGGAGTAAAAATCTATTTAAAAATCCGTAGATGAATACCCCTATGCCTCCTAAAGTTACAAGAGATTGTGCTAACCAATCTATGGAGTTTTGTGCATATGGCCAAATAAGATAGCTTAATCCTGTAACTGGAATCATCAATATGATTACCATTGTAATCGGAAAATTTTCTCCTGAAAAAAATGAAAAAACTTTTGGTAAATCTGTATCTTTAAACTTGTTGTAAGACCAAGCTGCAATTAGTCCTGATAATAGACCCCCAAATACACTCATATCCAAATCAGAATTTAATATTTTTAAACCTTCATTCAATATAGCGATTGCTATAAATCCTGTTAAAGCTGGAATGCCTCTGTCTTTTGTTTTTGAAAGTCCCATAGCAACGCCAATGGCTATAAGTATGTCAATATTGTTGAAAATAGCTCCTGTAGATTGAAGTAACTTCCAATCTAATAAATCTTCAGAACTAATTCGAAATAAAATTCCAGCAGCTGGCAATGCAACAATAGGAATTAACATGGATTTCCCCATTTTTTGTAAGAACTTCATCATTCTTCCCACACCCTTTAATCATTAAAGATTAGAATAATTTATCAAACTAAATCCATTTGTTACTGTAAAAGTATTTTTAGCATGTTTACTTGTTAAAATATCCAGTTCTTCAATTCTAGGAGTGACAAATGAAGAACTATCTCTTAAAATTTTGTCTATATAGGCGGGGTGACACATTATTTCAATTGTTTCATAACTTTTATAATCATTTTTTATTTCTGCTGCTGTTTTTAAAATGGTTTCAGGTTGACGTTCAAAATAATCTACCATTTTAATATCAGTGTAGTTTTCACTACCCCCAAAATTATTGCGTACAGGTAAATTATATTCAGTTGCTAACTGTAAAAACACTGGTTTGATATTTGGTAAATTATTTACATGATGATGACTATCTAGGTGAGTTGGTTTTAATCCAGTTCTCAAAAATTTTTCAATTTGAGTTTTCCATTCTATATATAACTCTTGAGTATCTATATAAAATTTATTTTCATAATGTGAAATATTTTTGAAATTACCACTACTATCAGTTAAAGAAGATAGGTTACCTGTAAGTGGCTTGCCACTAGTTAATGTTAGGTGCACACCTACCCCGAGTTCTGAATTTTCTTTAGCTAATTGAATTGCATGAGCGAAACCACTCCCGTTAGTTAAACAAGTTGTAGAAGTCAAAATTCCATTTTTATAAGCGTCTATGATTCCATAATTAACACCATTTGAATATCCAAAATCGTCTGCATTAATAATAACTTTCATGTCATCAGTCCTTTGCTTAGTATAATGTCGGCCAATAATCTTGATTTGCATGAATTAAATCATCTAAAACTGTCTTTGCTTTGTCAGTGTCTATAATTGTTCTATTCAACACCATAGCTTGCAACAATTTGTCATAGCTGTTTTCTAAATATGCTTCTACAACCAAACTTTCATAAGCGTGTTGGTTTTCGAGCAATCCCTTATAAAAAGTTCCTATTGTGCCCACGTTAATTGGCTCAACACCATGACTTGTAAGTAATGATGGGACCTCAACTAATGCATCGTATGGTAAGTTAGAAATCACACCATTATTACGTGTCATAACAATAAATTTTTGCTGTGTATTATGAACTAATGATGCAGCAGCTCTAACCATATACGAACCATGAATATCACCTTCAACATTTATTTTAGCGGTGGATTGATTTTGTATAATGGTTTGACAATCATTGAAAACTTCAGTTTCACGTCCATTTATAACTTGTCTTGCTCGTGTATTATTTAAATTTTCTTTTTTTGATAACTTTTCAGGGTATAAATAATATTGCAAATATGTGTTAGGTAAATAATCTTTAAAGTCATGTAACATCGTTTTGGCTTGATTAAATGTGGCTTGCCAGGAGGGATCGTTCGCTATTAATTTATCAGTAGGTTTGAAATCTTCGTTTAATACTTTTTCTTTTATTTTCTTCGTAACATCTATACCTCTTCCATTTCTTATAGCAGTAAACCAACCAAAATGATTTAATCCAAAGTAGTCAGCTTCTAACTCCCAAACGTCTTCATTTAACAAATCAGCATAGCTTTTCATAATACCGATTGGCATATCACAAATATTTAAGATTTTATAATCATCCGGAAAAACTTTATCTAATGCTAAACCAACAATTGCTGCTGGGTTTGTATAATTTAATATCCAAGTGTCTTTATTAATTGAACGAATGTCATTTATCAGTTGAATCATATCCTTAATGGATCTAAATCCATAGGCCATGCCTCCAGCACCACATGTCTCTTGCCCAACCAAACCATGTTTAATAGGTATTTGTTCATCTTGCTCTCTCATTGGTAGACCACCTGTTCTTATTTGAACAAATATAGCATCGGCGTTTTTAAACGCATTTTCCTGATTCGTAGTGAAATTGAAAGATTCTAACTCTGGATAATGTTCTTTTAATAAAATTTGTGCTGCTTGTCCTATAAGTCTTTGTCTTGATTTATCATTATCATATAAAGTAAGACTTTTTAATGGAAGTCGCTCTTTCTCATCAATTAAACTCATTAAAATCCCCAAAGTATATGTGCTGCCCCCACCTATAATTGTTAAATTAATTTTTTTCATAATGAAACCCCTTTCACTTTTGTGATCATTATACATATTTGTATTTTTATTTTCAATACAAATATAATACAAATTTAAATTTTTGTATTATCTATGCCCAAAAATGTTAATATATAAAAAAGGAGCGAAACTATGAATAACAAAAAAATGCCTTTATATAAATATATGATGAAAAATATACAAAATTTAATTGAAGAAGAAAAATTGCAAGAAGGAGATGCCATACCTACTGAAAGTCAGTTATCAAACTTATATGGCGTAAGTAGAGTGACAGTTAGGCGAGCTATAACTGAACTAGTAAATGAAAAAACGTTATACAGTGTAAAAGGTAGCGGAACTTATGTAAGCTCTCGTAAATTTGAACATAACCTTTTTAAATTACAAGGATTCACAGAAGAGATGCAACCTACAAGTGGATCGATACAAAATGAAGTTATAGAATTTAAGTTAATAAATCCAACAGAAAAAATAAGAAACATATTGGAAATAACTAGTGAAGACAAAGTATATAACGTAAAACGTATAAGACATCTAAATGGGGAACCGTTAATTATTGAGAATGCCTATTTGCCTTTTTCATTATTTCCAGATTTATCTATAGACGCAATGACAAAATCGAAATATGGATATATAAAAAGCAAAGGGTATAGTATAAAAAACAGATTTGAGGAATTTATACCAAAATTGCCTGACAATGAACAAATGGAAATATTTAAAATACAAGAAGATGAACCATTATTAGAATTGTGCGCACATTCTATATTAAGTAATGGCAAAATTTTTGAATATTCAGAGGTGGTATATCATCCACAAAAATATAAATTCACACTAGAATTGTCTAGATAAACATATGCCGAGACCACTGTTTAATTTATATATTATAATATTGGCAGTGATTTGAGCCGACTCCTGCGGAAAGCGCACTAGCCTAAGACTACAGGCTGAGACAGTGCCCGTGGAAAGCGTGCACAAAAAACTGCCAACAAAGTCAGAGACTTTATCGACAGTTTGAAGGGAACAAATGAAAAGATTTGTACTTATTTTTATACTTTATTTTTGCCATTATGACTTAATGTTTCATTTAAGGCTTGTTCAAAATCAGTTTTTATAATTGGACCAACTCGGTCTTTATATTTTTGATTATTTAAAATAAAGCCATCCTTCGTGATATACATCATTTCAGTAATTTCTCTCATAAAAGGATTAAATATTCCCATTAAAAATATCATTGTCTTATTTAATGGTATTATTGCTTTTTTATATTTAGTAATTTTACGAGCCAAATGAATAATCTCTTTTCCAGAAATAGGATTTCCTCCTGGTATATTCCAATTTTCACCATAAGCATCCTCTTTTTCAGCAATATTTACGATCATTTTAGCTGCATCTGGTAAATATATATACTCACGAGGTGTCTTCAAATTACCGATAAAGATAGTGTTATTATTGTTTAAAACACCATTTATTGTAGGCTGTAAATATGAATTTTGGGAACTCGGTCCAAAATAATCCGGCAATCTAACAATTAACGGTTTCGCATTTTTCCATTTGTTACTATCAAATATTAAATTTTCAAATTGCAGACGTATTTTTCCTTTTTTCGTATGTGGCAATTTAGGATGATTTTCATCGCCTATAGCAGATTGATGACCATAAACATATATACCATCAACGATAACGATTTTTTTTGATAATTTATCAGCTACTTTCATCACATTATTACCTATGATAGGTAACTTTTCTTCCATTTCTTGATAAGGTACGTTTGCACATTGGAAAATAATATCAACATCTACAGCTGCATTTTCAATTGATTGGTAGTTAAATATATCCCCTAAAGCATAAGAAAGCTTTGTATTATTATATTTTGTCATTAAATTTTGTAATTTATTTTTTGAGCGTCCAAAAGCAATAACTTCTATATTACGGCGTAATAACTCCGAAACAACAGCTTCTCCTGTACCACCAGTTGCACCTAAAACTAGAGCTTTTTTCATTATAAAACACACCCTTTTTATTTAGTGATTAATCAATAAATAAAATTTAAAAATAAATAACTACTTAAAGTAGTTATCAATTTATACTACGATCAATCAATTCTGGAGCATTGATAAATCGAGAGATGTTGCACAGTATACCTCTTGATAAGAAAGTAGTTACTTCATTTTCTGCTTCACTTACACCTTCAGCTATAAATCTATCCAATACATAACTTCTAATATTTAATAGTCCCGTTCTGACAGTTTGTTGTATGTTTTCTTCTGTTACAGAAAGCGCAACGACTTGAATGCTAACCTCATTAGGATACGTTGTAGAAATGTTTTCATAAACATCAATCATATCATTTACAATGTTCTCTTTTGTCGATTCAATGTTTTTAAAGTTTTGGATAATTCTATCAAATGCTTGATTTAAAGAAGCTATAAATAACTCTTCTTTTGTTTTAAAAAACTTGAACACGTATGGTTGCGAAATATTAGCTATAGTAGCTACATGCGCTGTAGTTGTCTTATAGTAGCCATTTTCAGCAAATGCTTTTAAACTAGCTTCTAAGATTTCTTGCTCTCTTTTTGCGCTATTATTATTCTTCATAAAACACCTCTATAATATTTATTGATTAATCACTAAATATTATAGACCATGATGTAAAATAACACAAATTATATTTTTTGATAATTTCTACTTTTCCATACCTAACTCTTTTAATGCCATTTTTTCATATGCCGCTTCTCCTGATTCCATCGCAAATTCAGCAATAAACATTGGAAATACAGCATTGAGTTCTATAATATGCTCTTTCATTCGTGGCCAGGTTTCTCCTCCAGCTTTACCATATGCTGTTATGAGTTGCTCCAATCCTGCATCGTCGAATACACGGTGGTGTCCCATAAAATCCATTGATGGATCGGAGTGTATTGCTTCGGTCCAGTCTATGAGACCTGTAACATTTGCTTCGTCATCTACCATGATATGTCCTGGATGTAAGTCTCCATGAATCATGGTCGCATGTCGAGGCCATAGTTCATCATTTTCTAACCATCGTTGCCACCTATTCCATAAGTCATCTGCTACACCATAAGTTTCTTTAACTTTATTCATTCTTCTTTGAAAGTCATCTTTTACTTCTTGTATGTTTTTAATTTTTATATGCTGTGCAGAAATGTTTTCTTCTGGTATGTTGTGTAAATCTACAAGTGTTTCAGCTAATGTGTTAATAAAGTTTTCTGGTACTGGTTTATGTTCAATTGCCCATACATAATCTTGTAGTTCTGGATCTATCGTTGCTGCGGGTTGTCCTGTCAGTTTTGGATAAGCAATAAGGTCTTGTTCGTGTATTTTCCACTTCGGCACTTCAAAAGAAACATTTTTTTGTAAGAAATCTACTGTTTGTTTTTCAGATTTTGTGCGTTTATAAACGTCAGGTCTCCTTGGTAGTCTCAAAACCCATTCTACGCCGTGTTCATCTTCTCCGAATGCAACTTGAAAATCTAATCCTGATTCATTCAATGCTATTGTTTGAGGTTGTATGTGTAATTGATATTTTTCTGCGCATTTAATAATTTCATTATGTTGAGTCATTTTAGTTCCCCCTTTTTCTAATAAAGTTTCTGTCTTTTCAATTGATTTACATAAAGCCATCTTTAAATTTTTTCATATACTTATAAAATAATGGATTGATAATAACTTTATTCCTCAAATGAAGTAACAACTTCTCGTAATTACTAAATCCCCTCGAAGATTTTAGAATTTATTCTATCCATGTGTTATCGAATTACTTGAAAAGGATCTTATTCCTCATTAACTGGTATGATGTATAGGATAATCCAATCAGTAAGGAGTACAACATTGTCAAATTTAGATAGACAAAGTATTAGTAAATAAAAATTAGATAGTCTCAGAAGACTTCCACATATCATTAATATAATTTCGTCCTTCTTCGATACATTCATGGAATTGTATCGTCGCTTCGCGACGCTCTTGTAAAAGTTCATTTTGGACTGATTTCACTTTATCAGCGCAACCTAATATCTGATAAGCAGCTATTTCTCCTTGTTTCATAGCCACCATAGCTCCTTCAATACCTGTTATATTTCCAGCTATATACAGATTATTTATTTCAGTCTCCATGGCATCATTGTGCAGTGGAATAAACCCTCCTAAACTTTCTACATAAGTAAATGATACATTTAATAATCCAAGAAGCTCAGATAAAGGCGTTAAACCTCCAGACAAACATACAAAATCTATAGGGATAATCTCTTCTTTATTTGAAATTACGTTGCCATCTTTATCTACATTTTTTAATGTAATAGATTCTACCTTTTCTTTACCATTAATAGATACAACTGCTTTTTTTAAATGTACAGATGTATTAAAAAGCTTTATACCTTTTTTAGGAATAAGTTTAAAAGCTAAAGGTTGAATTTGGGGCATAATTTTCAATAATTTCGTACTTAATTTTATAAAAAAGCTAGGCGCCATATGTGAGATATTCAATAATTTTTTAAATACATTTTGAGGAATAGCATCCTGAAAATTTACTTCGTTACAATATGGTAGAGACATGATTTTAACTTCTATATCAGCCATATGTAGTTCAGATAAAATGGCGCTGCTTAAGACATTTATACCTATAATAGCTCCTTTATTACCTGGAGCAACACGTTGAACATTTGTTAGAACTTGTGCTGCCCCCACGGTCATAACACCTGGTAATGTACTTCCAGGTAAAGCTGGCGCTAATTCTTGAGCGCCAGTACACACTAGCAAATATTTAGCTTTAAAATTGCCACTGGTGGTATTAATAATATAATATTCATTTGGTTTTTCAATATTAGTAACGCTCGTGGATAACTTCACAGTTAAGTTAGGGTGATGTAACGCACCAGATAGTGTTTCTGCTTTTTCATATCCATTCCAAACATCTCCGTTATTATCCTCATAGAGTTGACCTATTAATCTCCCACCTATACGGTAATATTCGTCTAATAACAGCACCTTTTTTTCCTTCATAAGAATTCGCGCAGCCGATGCACCAGCAGGACCAGCACCTATTATAATTACATCAAACATGGTTTTCACTCCATTCTCTCACATCATGAGGAAGGGAGTGGCCACTTATCACAGACATTCCTTCTTGTACTGGTGTAAGACATGTTCTAATATTCTTTTTCCCATCAATCTCTGCTCGGCATTCAAAACAATGTCCTATATTACAAAATATACCTCTTGGAGAATTATCATCTTCATGATGACGAATTGTACGTATATCATTGGCTAATAGACAACTTGCTACACTTTCCCCAACGTGACATGTTAGGGGATGATGGTTGTAAAACATTTCCACAGTTTCAGTTTCAATATTTTTCAATAAAGGATGGTTATAAATACGCTTAGTCATCTTCGCTGCCTCCTAACTCTCCAAACGTAACAGGGCGCACGGGAGGTTGAACTTTCATTGTTGTAAATTCAGTATTTATTTTTTTACCTTTATTTATAATCTTATCGATATGATTTTTACATGTTCTTCCACCACAAAATCCCATACCTGCGCGCGTACGTAATTTAGTTTCTCTAACACTACTATCATATTTTTCTACTGTTTTTAATATGTGTTTTAAAGTTACATTTTCACAACGACAAATTACTATATCTTCCATAAGTAACACCTCATTTACTGATTTATAAATATATAAGCAAATTTGATGCCAAACTATTTAAGTAATATTGTAATAAGTTAATTTTGCATATAAAGTCGGTCTAGAAATACCCAATTTTACTGCTGTTGCCTTTTTATTATAATCACACTCTTTATAAATTTTATTTATAATTTCACCTTCATAGTATTTTAACTTTTCTGATAAACTGCCCTCTATTTCAATAGATTTTGAATAATTGTTCTTTTCGAAATTAGCATAATCATCAAAAATGTATTCTTGAAAATCTCCGTCTTCTGAAAAAATAATTAACCTTTCAATGATATTTTGTAATTCACGAACGTTACCAGGCCAGTTGTAGTGTTTGAATTTTTGCATTAAAGTCAAAGGAATGGGTTGTAGTTTGATTTCGTAATTTCGTTTAGATAGTTGATAAAAGTGATATGAAAGTGTTTCTATATCTTCTTTTCTATCTCGTAAAGGTGGAATTTCAATATTTACTACGTTAAGTCTATAAAATAAATCTTCTCTAAATGTCCCTTTTTGTACTTCATCTATTAAGTTTTTATTTGTAGCTGCAACAATACGTACATCAATAGAGCGTTCTGTGGTGCCTCCAACACGATAAAAATTTTTTTCTTGAATCATTCTAAGTAATTTAACTTGCATTTCAAGGGGCATATCAGCAATTTCATCTAGGAAAAGTGTGCCTTTATCCGCCTGTTCAATCAGTCCCTCTTTTCCTTTTTGGTTGGCACCGCTAAACGCTCCTTTTTCATAGCCAAACATTTCACTCTCGAAAAGGTTGGCAGGTATAGTTCCACAATTAACAGTTACAAAAGGTTGTTTAAATCGTTTACTAAAGTCATGTATACTACGTGAAAATAACTCCTTTCCAACTCCGCTTTCTCCAGTAATTAATGTATTAACCTCAGATTGTGCAGCTTTTTTTATTAAATATTTTACACGGGTCATGTTACTACTGTTACCAATAATTGAACTAAACGAACCATGATCATTGTATTCTGAAATTTGACGTTCCAGTACTGAAATTTGGTTTTCAAATTGTTTTATTTTGTTACGGTTATATACTTGGTCACTTACATCTAATTCTGTAACAATGGCCCCAACTACTTCATTGTTGCAAATGATTGGTTTTGAAATGATATTAACGTATTTATTATTACCAGCGTAATGTTCTTCTTTTTGGTAGGGCTTCGCTTTTTTTAATGATTCTAAAATAATTAAATCCTTTTTTTCAAAAAATTGATTAATGGATTTTCCTATAATATCTTCATTTGATATTTGAAATATATTAGATGCTTCCATACTCCAATAAACTACTCGTCCCTCTTTATCAATAATGGTGTAGCTTTGATGACTAATGTTAAGTAATACTTCAACTAATGCTTCTAATTCTGATTTATTCAATAGTATTTTCCTCCAGTGTAAAAAAAATAATAAATACTATATAAAACTTAACACTTATGAAAGCGCTTTACCAAAATTCTTTTATTTTCTTTTTGGCATATAAATTGCTTATAGAATTAGTAAAGGAGGGATATTATTTGAATGATATAAATCACGAGGTACTTATAATCGGTGGCGGAATTATAGGCGCAAGTATTAGTTATTTTTTATCAAAAGCTGGATATGATGTCGGTTTGATTGAAAGTAAAGAACTTGCTTCTTTAACTTCGTCCCATTGTGATGGAAATATTTTAGCGATTGATAAAACGCCAGGGTTTGATAGTCAAATGACTTTACGAAGTCAAAAGTTGATTCACGAATTGAGCAAAGAATTGATTCTACCTTTTGAGTATCGGAAACCCGGAAGTATATTAGTCTGTGAAACAGAAAAGGAGATGCAGGCTGCAGAACAATGGGTTCAACAACAACGAGACTACGGATTAGATTTTAAAATGTTGGATAAACAGGATATAAAAAATGAGTCTAAGTATTTTTCAGATCATTTATTGGGTGGTTTGGAATGTTCTACAGACTCGACGGTTAATCCCTATATGCTCACCTATAGTTTTATTGAAACTGCTAAACAACATGGCTTAAAAGTTTATGAATATGAACATGTGAAGAACATAAATAAAAGTAATGAAACTTTTTATATTCAAACTACCAATCATTCTTTTTACGCTAATAAAGTGGTCAACGCTTGTGGTATATATGCTTCTGAAATAGGAAGTATGCTAGATGTTCATATTCCCATTCATCCAAGAAAAGGGCAGATTTTAGTAGCATCTAGGAATGAAACGGTTGGAATTAGAAAAGTAATGGAATTTGGCTATCTGATGTCCAAATTTGGGGGAGAACGACAAGTATCTAAAGAGATGGAGGATTACGGTATTGCTTTAGTATTTGAACCCACAGAAAGTCAAAATTTTCTTATTGGCTCAAGCAGAGAATTTAATGGATATGATAAAAAAGTTAATTCAAAGGTAAATCGGTTAATCGCACAGAGAGCAATTCATTTTTATCCTAAATTAAAAGATATGAGTTTAATAAGAACTTATTCTGGATTAAGACCTTTTACAGAGGACCATTTACCAATTGTTAGCGAAACAGAAGTTGAAGGATTTTATGTCGCTGCAGGACATGAAGGGGACGGTATCGGGTTGTCTTCTATTACGGGCTTATTTATAGAACAACTTATTTCAGACAAAGAAACAGAAATTGATATTTCTCCTTTATCAGTGAATCGTTTTAAGGAGGTTTAATTATGAAATATGACCGTTTGTTTTCAACATTTGATACACATACTGGAGGAAACCCTACTCGGACAGTTTTGAGCGGAATGCCTAAAATGATAGGGGGTACAGTAGCTGAAAAAATGCAATATATGAAGTTATATTATGATCACTATCGCAGATTTTTAATGAACGAGCCAAGAGGTCATGAAGTAATGAGCGGAACTATCATGGTAGAACCTTGCAATAAGGAAGCTGATTTTGGTGCTATTTATATAGAGACAGGTGGTTACTTACCTATGTGTGGTCACGATACGATTGGGTTTTGTACTGCGCTGATTGAGCTTGGTTTCGTTGAAAAAGTTGATCCTATAACGAGAATTAATATTGATACTCCTGCAGGTTTGGTAAAAACAGAAACTAAAATAGAAGATGGAGAAGTTAAGGAAGTTAGTTTTAAGAACGTCCCGAGCTTTTATTTGAAAACTGTAAATATCGAACATGCAACGCTAGGTAAAATTTTTATCGATATTAGTTATGGAGGAAATTTTTACGGCATTATAGATGCTGACCAATTAGGTATTGAATTAATACCTGAAAATAGCAGCTATATTGTTAAAAAAGCTATAGAGATTAGAAATCAAATTAATGAAAAATATAACGTTCAGCATCCAGAAAAATCGTTTATTAAAGGTTTAACACATATTGAGTTTTCATCTAAAAAAGTGATTCATAAGGATATTAATTTTAAAAACACAGTTATTGTTCCACCAGGTGGTATTGATAGATCTCCTTGCGGGACAGGTACATCAGCTAAAATGGCTACGCTTGTTTATAAAAAAGAACTTAAAAAAGGAGATGAATTTTTACATGAAAGTATTATAGGTTCTGTTTTTAAAGGAATCGTGCTAAATAATACAGTTGTTAATGGATATGAATATATTGACGTTAGTATTTCGGGTAGGGCTTGGCCAATGGGAAAACATGATTTTTATTACAGTGAAAAAGCGAAGGAAGATAATTACTTATTTATCCCGCCATTAACTTAATATAGGAGGTTTATAAAATGAACACTCAATTGATATGTACAAGCTATGATTGTGAAGTAATGGGTGGTTTATTTAGATTTGTTTCTTTTGAACAACTTAAAACTACTTCTAACCAAAAGTTAAGTATGGATTGGATGAAACAAAACATTTCAAAATTATCAGCAATGTATCACGAGCCTAGGGGTCATCCTTATTTATTATTTTGTGTTTACTCTATTAAAGGCGACAAATGTGAAGTTGTAACGTTTCAGCCTCTTGGCCATTCAGTACAATTAGAAACAATTTCGAAAGCCACACGTTTTATGTTACAGAATGTAGTGAATCCAAATATCAATTTTAATATAGAAGTAAACGGCTTATATACGAATCATTCAGTGGAAGATAAAAACATGGAAGTTAAAGTGTCTTCAGTGGAGTTAGTTAAAGAAAAAGAAGAAATGGATATTTATAAAGTTGATAGTAAGCTTTACGGGTTTGTTAAAACTCTAGATTTAAAATCGATGAACATACAAAAAATATTGGGAATATATGATGCATATCAAAAACACCATCAGCAAAATGATATTGAAAATTATATATATTTTGATAGCAAAACACATCGTGTCTTAATTATGCATAGCGATCAAATTGTTAGGGTGCCAGATTCAGCGGCGTATTCTATAATATATCATCGTTTCGACAATATATCTAGTCTACTTACTATGACGAATCAACATATAAAAACTCAGGATAAAAAATTTGTTTTAGAGGCATCAGTAAGTAGCTTTAGTCAATTTTATATGTCTGAAACAGATCCATTTAAAAAAGGGTTCATTTTACAATGACCTTAAACTAAAGGGTGGGGAAAATGGATAACAATTACAGATTACCAACCGGAAAAGAAATCATATTTATACTTATAGCATTTATTATAACTATGTTTGTAGTAGTGATTTATTTAGGATTACCAATCCAAATAGCGTTATTACTTATTTGGTTCATCATCATTATAGTTGGCTTAAAAATAGGTTACTCCTATAACCAACTTCAAGCAGGTCTATGTAAAGGCATATATGAGGGAATGGAAGCAATACTAGTAATGATTTCAATTGGAGCATTAATAGGTACATGGATTGCTAGTGGTATTGTACCAAGTATTATTTACGCAGGATTGCATATCATAAGCCCAACGTTCTTTCTTGTTACAGCATTTGTTATATGTATTATAACTTCCTTGGCGACTGGTACATCTTTTGGATCAGCAGGAACAGCAGGGATTGCGATGATAGGAATTGGCACAAGCTTTGGAGTGCCCCTTCCACTTGTGGCAGGAGCAGTTATTTCAGGCTGTTACGTAGGAGACAAAATGTCGCCACTATCTGACACAACAGTTATGACAGCTTCATTATCTAGAGTGGACTTGTTTGACCACATCAAATCAATGTCATTCGTCTCTATACCAAGTGTCATTATTACTTTAATTCTATTTGGGATAGCTAACTTTACAGTGAGCAGTAAAGAAGGTAGTTTAGCTCAAGCTGAAAAAGCGATGGGACAATTATCTGATCAATTTAACATTTCAGGTTGGATGGCAGTGCCTTTAATAATAGTTATAATTCTATTGGCATTAAAGGTTCCCTCTGTTCCTGTAATATTATTCGGAAGCTTAATGGGAGCATTATGGGCTGTTTGGTTCCAAGGCATCCCTTTTGTGGAAAGTATAAAAATATTATATAGAGGTAATGATATTTCTTCTGGCATCTCATTTATTGATAACTTATTAAATCGTGGAGGCATCACCTTTATGCTCGAGACAGTATTACTCGTAATCATTGCCTTAGGTATTGGAGGATTAATGGAAGTAATTGGTGTTACTCAAAAAATAAGTAATATATTTAGTGAATGGGCTTATAATTCAGGGCGTTTAACTTTAACCACTTTACTAGCAGGGATATTTGGTAATTTCTTTGGTGGTGCTGCATATGTATCATTACTTACAGCAACAAAAATGACTGAAAAAAACTACGATAAGTTAAAAATTAAGCGTACCGTATTATCTAGGAATTCAGAGGCAGGTGGTACAGTTACTACCCCAATGATTCCATGGTCAGATGGTGGGGTATTTATGGCTACCACTTTAGGTGTATCTACCATGCACTATTTACCTTTCTTATGGTATAGCTTTGTAGTTCTTATTATTTCCATTATTTTCGGTTTTAAAGGAATATTCATATGGAAAACAGATGATTATTACAGTGAAAAAGAGAGTTATAAGAATCATAAAATTAAAACTAAATAAGCAGATAA
>NZ_JAESMB010000005.1:172208-174757 GCF_017892945.1 Staphylococcus sp. GDX8P114P-2
TTAATTAAAAAATAAAACATTAAAGGAGAAATGAAAATGGAAAAATTCAAAGGGGTATACCCAGTTATCATAACACCTATGAAAGAAAATTTTGAAATAAATTACGAAGGTTTAAAAGAAAATGTTAATTACTTTATTAAACAAAAAGTCTCTGGACTTGTAATAAATGGGAGCACAGGAGAGTTTGTTTCATTAACAGAAAAGGAAAAAGAAGAAATAATTAAAACAGTTATATCAACTGTAAATGGTGCTTTTCCCATTATTGTTGGCACGGCAAGTGAATATACAAATGATGCTATTCGTTTAACACAATCTGCTGAAAATTTAGGGGCAGATGGCGTTTTAGTTATAAACTCATATTATGCACATCCTACTGATGAAGAAGTTTATCATCAATTTAAAGATATTGCTGAGAGTACGTCTTTACCAGTCATGATTTATAACAATCCTTTTACTACAGGAATAGATATTGGTCAAAATACATTAATTGATTTAGGTAACAACATAAAAAATATTACGCATTTAAAAGAATCGAGTGGTTCTATTCAAAAATTAAGAGATATACATTACGCTACAGGTAATAATTTAACATTATTCTGTGGTAGTGATGACTTAGCGTTTGAGTCTATTGTAATGGGAGCTCAAGGGTGGGTTTCAGTTGCAGGAAATTTAGCTCCGAATTTAACCAAAGAGTTATATAAAAAAATAGAGTCAAAAGATTTTAATTCTGCACATGAAACATATAAGAAACTTTTACCATTATTGCAATTTATAGAAGATAGTGGAAAGTATGTACAAATTGTTAAAGCAGGTATGGAAATTAAAGGATTAAACGGTGGACCTAGTAGGCCACCAAGAAGAAACTTAAACACAGAAGAAACAAAAAGATTAAAAGAAATTATTTCAACTTTAAATTAGGAGGAATACTATGACAAAAACAATCAAAATGCCAGCAAAAGTACAAAAATTTATTAAAGATGATATCGGATTATTCATTAATAACGATTACGTAAGTAGTGAAAATCACAACACTTTTGAGGTATATAACCCAGCAGATGATACACTTATTACCCGAGTTGCAGAAGCGAATTCAAAAGATATCGATTATGCAGTAGAATGTGCTGAAAAAGCCTTTAAAGGTGAGTGGAGTCAATTAACTGCACAAGAACGTAGTGATTTAATCATAAAATTCACGGATTTATTAGAAGAAAACAAAGAAGAGTTAGCTTATTTAGAAGCATTAGATAACGGCAAGTCATATGAAATCGCGCTTTCAGACGACATACCAGGAGCAATTAATCAATTTAGATATTATGCAGGTTGGGCTACTAAAGTATTAGGTCAGACGACACCAATAAGTCCCAAGTATTTTAATTATTCAGTACATGAACCTATAGGCGTTGTAGGACAAATTATTCCGTGGAATTTTCCATTGAACATGGCTTCTTGGAAAATGGGGGCGGCTCTTGCAACTGGATGTACAATTTTGATAAAACCGGCAGAACAAACTCCTTTATCATTATTGTATGCTGCACAATTAATTAAAGAGGCAGGTATACCTGAAGGTGTTGTTAATGTGGTTCCGGGTAGAGGGCTAGTAACAGGAGAAGCAATTTCAACTCATCCTAAAATACGTAAAATTGCTTTTACAGGATCTACGGAAACAGGAAAAGGGATAATGAAAAAAGCTGCAGATACAATTAAGAATATTACTTTAGAATTAGGAGGAAAATCGGCTAATATTATATTTGAAGACGCTGATTTGTCTGAAGCAGCAACAACTGCGGTTGATGGAGTAATGTATAATCATGGACAGAATTGTAGTGCTGGTACTAGAATATTTGTACAATCTTCGATTTATAAAGAGTTTATTGAAAAATTTATTGAGCAAACAAAACAAATTAAAATCGGATCTGGCACTGAAAAAGATACAGATATGGGACCATTAATTTCACGCAAACAGCAACAACGTGTTGAAGAATATATAGATATAGGAGTAAAGGAAGGTGGCACCATAGCCTACCAACAACCTCTAGAAGATAGTAAAGGATATTTTGTACCCCCTACTGTGTTCACCGACTTAACAGATGATATGCGTATTGTTCAAGAAGAAATTTTCGGACCTGTAGCATGTATATTACCGTTTGAAACAGAACAAGAAGTAGTGGAAAGAGCTAATGATAGTGAATATGGTTTAGCTGCGGCAGTATGGACAAAAGATATTCAAAGAGCAATTAATGTAACAAATCAACTAGAGGCAGGAACTGTTTGGATAAATGATTATAACTTAGAAGACCCAGCTGCAGCATTTGGTGGTTACAAGCAATCAGGTATTGGTAGAGAAATGGGAACTTACGCGTTAAATAATTATACAGAAGTTAAATTTGTATGGGTCAAATTATAGATAAAAAATAGGAGGGGTGTCCTGAACTGACCCCAATTAGTGGGAATAAAATAAAAACACTTTCGTTGAATTCATTTAAAATGAATCATACGGAGGTGTTTTTTCTATGAAAATAATGTCTTATTCAATAGAAACAAAATATAAA
>NZ_JAESMB010000006.1:0-37523 GCF_017892945.1 Staphylococcus sp. GDX8P114P-2
AGTAGTTAAGTAGTTATGTAGAATAATAGAAAAAGACATAAGTAGTATATTCTACTAAATAATATATATAAGTGAGTAGTTAAGTAGTTATGTAGAATAATAGAAAAACGCCTACTAATTAAAATTAGCAGGCGCCAAAAAAAATAAAAATTACCTAAAATACTTTTAACAAAATGGAGATCTCTCCCCAATAACAATTATATATTATGGGTGTATATTTCATTTAATTATGGTGTGAATATATAATAGATTATATTATGTGTTAGAGTTAAGATTATTAGATTATGACTTAATTTAATTCATAACTTAACCCACACCATAATGAATTACATAACCTATACCATAATATAAAAATTAAATGTTGTTTTTACAGTCTTTTTAAGGTAAAATGTAATTAAGGATATAAAACCACTGTATTTTTCGTGACTATCTCCTGTTAGATTAAATAAGATTACATTATTCACAGAATAATATCATCAATCTTAATTAATCGTAACTGGAGAAGACTTTGTTTTTTATTTGTTAAATGCGGGGGCGACATATCCACTGTACCTTGACAACCAAATACAAACGGGAGGTATCCACATATGACGTCTAAACTTCTTAGACAACTCTCCTTATTTATATCCTATATTCTTATCCTCTCACTACTCATATATTTCACAGCGCGGGCGTCACTGATCGCTGGTGCAATTCTTGCAATTGTATTTATAATATTTTCTATAATATTACGATTTATTATGAAAATAATTAAAATACAAAAAAATATGAAATATTATAGAATATTAACTTATGAAGGAGATTTTCCTAAATCTGATAAAATTTTTAAATTATTAAAAAATATTCATTCAACTAGAAGAAATATTTTTGAAAGATTTTTTTATGGAGATCCGTGGTTTACTTTTTTAATCTATAGAGAAAATAAACGAGGAAAAAGTAAGGATAGTAAATTAGGTTTTTATTTAGCAGGGGATAAAGAGTTAATGGTTTCAGTTAGAAAACATTTTAGTAATGTTTATCCAAACATAGAATTTCATGAAGCAGATGAAAGCCATTTAGATTTTCCTACTAAAAGATCATATTTTGGTTATGCTAAGTTAAAACATAATTCTTTAAAACAGGGTTATCCTATAGAAAACTTTCAACATGATAATTTAACTAAGATAGTTAGCATTATGGAACCTGGTACATGGTTACAATTTAGATTTAGAAGGAATTACGGTTTTAAGTTAAGAAAAGCTATAAAAAAGACTGATGAAGATATTAGAGAGCAAAAATTTAAGGATCGGGATAATTACGAAAAGGAGATTTGGAAAGAAACCAACAAACGTTTTACGTATAGTGATGTTGCTTTTGATACAACAATAAGTATGGCGACTAACTCACATGACGGTCAGCATTTATTAAAAGATATGTATACAATTCTTAATGAATGTAAGTCTGTAAATGAACTTGTATATAGGCCTTCAATGTTTAAGGTAGTGGATTGGTACAATTTATGGAAACGTGGTAAAAGTGTTTTAACTTCAAGAGAATTAGCTAATTTTGTGCATATGCCAGTTATTAATCGAGATAATAGTTTGATTGATAAAATTAAGCCATTTACACCATATATTGAATTAGGTAATACGCCTTTAAGTGAAGACACTTTAGCAACGGGTCTTAAATTGGGAACTTTAGACCACCCTATAATTAAAGATAGGGAAGTATTTATTTTACCTGAAATACTAAGAAAACAATTTTGTGTTACAGGCGCAACGGGTTCAGGTAAGACGAACCTTTTAAATTGTATTTTGAATAACTTCAATAAAAGCTTTGTTGAAAGTTCAGAAGCGACGCCAGGGTTTTCATTAGTAGACCCTTCAGGAAGCGCAATAAAGTTATTACTTAATAGATTGCGTGTTTTTGAAACTTTTGAAGGTAACGAGGTAGATTGGGATAAAGTACATTTCATCAAAGTTAAAGATAGTGAATACCCGTTAGCATGTAATTTGTTGGCTAAATTAGATGGCGAAAATTCTGAAGAAATGATAGATAATGTTTTCAGAATTATCAGCGAAAACTTTGATACAGCAACCCAAGCTGAAAGACTATTGCGATACACAATTAAAGCGTTAATTCATGATCCAAAAGAAACTCATACGATTATGTCCGTTATAAGAATGTTATACAAAAATGATGATATTTTTAGAAAACGTATCATTGACCGTATTAGACCATATACAGAAATGTATGAAGTGGTTAATTTCTTTGATAATGAAGCTTCTGATTTAATTGAAAGTCCGTCAGGTCAAGCTGTTTTGAATAGGTTAGATGTATTTAAATCGAACAGTACATTAAGAAATCTGTTTTGTCAGAAAGAGTTTAACCTACCAATACGCAAGTGGATGGACGAAGGGCATATAGTATTTTATGACCTAGTAGGAATGAGTGAACAGGAAATTAAAATATTTTGTTCATACATTGCTTATATGTATTATCGTGTTGCAGATCAAAGACCCGCCGACACTTCTTTACTTCATTTAACGGTTGTTGATGAAGCGCATAAAGTACAAGCTTCTATCTTCCCTAAAATCATCAGTGAACAAAGAAAATTCGGCCATTCATTAGGAATTGCTACACAAAATTTAGATGATTTAAATTCAGAATTAAGATCAGCATTAGTTAATAATCAATCTAATTTCTTTGTTTGTAGACAGGGGGAAAGTGGTTCAGCATTAGCAACTAAAATCTTCAAAAGTAGCGACAAAAAAGAACAACATTACACTGAAAGTTATTTTAAACAGTTGCCCGACAATGTTTGTGCATTGAGAACACAAGATGTTATTGAAGGCGAAACAGTTAATGTTAAAACACAAGTTAAAGTGAAACCTATTGACCGTGTTATGGAAGATGGGAAAGTTGCTGATTATAAAGATCAGTATGAACCTAAAATTGCAGACGAATGGACTATGAAAAAGGCTGTAGAGTTAAGCGCTAACAACGGTATGTATTATAAAGAGATACCTAAAATGGTAAGAGCATTTTTTGAAGATGAAGAATACACTTATCAAGGTAAGCAACAAGAAGAATTTAAAGCTGATGTTATTAAACGTAAACCGATTGTTCCAGAAGAGATTAAACGTAAGCCAAAAGAACAAAAACAAGAAATTAAACCTAAAACAAAAAAACTTAAATTAAATAAATCTAAAGTCGTCTTGAAAACATCAAAAGACGAAGTCAATCAAGAGGAACGAACTAAACCGAATGAAGACAATCAAGTTTCACAGGAAACAGAGCAATCAAAAAATGTAGGTTCCTTTTTAAGTGGCTTCACAGATAAGGGGGACTGATTAAAATTAACAAAATGGAACGTTCTCTCCTCAAAAAATTGGAGGAGAAAGGCATGTCATATACAACATTAAATGAAAAAGACTTCAAATTATTTAGCTTCTTAGAAGCTCATATATATTTGACTATCGAGCAAATACGCACCGCAATATATTTAAATGATGATGGTTCAATGAAATCAGAAAAATCGGTTTGGAATAGATTAACCAAATTAGAAGAAGACGGCTATATTACTAAATTTAAAGCACAAGCAACATTACAAGCTAAGCGCCCAAACTCAATATATTGTTTAACTAAAACAGGTAGTATGTTTTTAGAAAGTATGCAAGGTTATACGCATTTCAAATCAGTATATGAGAAAAAGCTTCCAATGTGGTATATGCACCAGTTAGCCGTTAATGATGTTGTATTATCATATGAAAGACATAAAATACCCGCCGTTGACTTACTAGAATATGCAAACGAGCAAAGAACTACTTTTCAATATAATGACGGCCGTGAAGATGTTATTCGTCCTGATGGTGCAATTTTATTAGAAAGACAAGATGGTTACGTTATAGGCATTATGTTAGAAGTTGAAAGATCTAAAAAAGCTAGAAAGTTTACTTATGATAAGTTAGTGAGATATAAAGACTTTTTTAATCAGTCAAATAACACTATGAAAAGATTTCATATTCATGCAGGTTTTGAAGAATTTGTAGATGAATGGCGTTTGTTATTTGTGAGTAATGAAGATGAAAATTATCGTAAATTGAAACGTGATTTCAAAACGGTAGATTTTGAAGACGCTTTTAAAGGTCAAAATAGTTTTGATGTAATGATAGCCAAGCTTGATGACATAATGACTAACCCTTACGGTGCAATATATAATTATTTCAAACCAGGTGTAGACTTTGATGAATTTAGAACACTTTAACATCATTTAGAAAGGAGTTAGCTTATGAGAAAGTGGGGCAAACAGTCCGATAAAAAGGTTAAAAAACAAAAATCAAAGCCCGCACAAAATGAAGAAACGACAGAAGATTTTAGAAAAAAGAAGAAGTCAGCAGATCGTTTGTTTAAGCGTAATAAGTTAAAAAAGGCGTTAAAAAACAGAGGTAAGGACGACAAAATTTTAAGTAAAGCTAAATTGAAACGTCCTAAAGGTTATAACGTTGTTAAAACGGTCATAATCATAGCTTTGTTTTTAGTAGTTGTTAGTTGGATAAATGCAGGTAATGCTAATAGAAAAGCAAGTGACGCACAAGAACAATATCAGAAATTAGCCTCACAAATTGATACTACTAACAAAGGCAATCCAGCTACACAAGTAGGCGCCCAGGAATACGCGAAAGATTTCATACAAAAATATTACAGTTATGATAAAGGGCAAGACCGCGATAAATGGTTAGATAATTTAAGCGATTATGTAGACAGTTCAACATTAGATGATAATAGCTTTAAGCCTGAAAATATAGATGGCAGTATTTCAGTTAAGGACGTTAAAATCAATGATGTTGAAAGTGCAGATAAAAACCAAGCGAAAATATATTTTACAGTTACGCTAGATAAAAAGACAGTTGAAGAAAAAACTGTTAAGAAGAAAGTTAAAGGCAAAAAAGGCAAGAAGGATAAAGAAGAAACAAAAACAGTACAAGAAGATAAACACGAAGATGTTAAATTCAACAGATACATTAAAGTATATGGCGACGATAAAGGTTATAAGTTAGTCACTTTACCTTTACCATATGAACAAAAATCAAATGCAGATGTTCAAATGACGCTAGATACTGATAATGGTAGAGATGTTACAACAAATTATCCTGATGTTAAAGATTACATTACAAGCTTTATGAAAGTTTACGCTTCAGATGATAGAGATACAGCGCAAACATATTTCTATAATAAATCTGATACACAATTATTGAATAACAATGTTGAAATTAAAAACGTTGAAGAAGTGAAAGTGTATCAAGAAAACAAACAAGATGAACTTAAAGCAATTACAACGGTTCAAATGGAAGAAAAAGATAGTGGCTTAACAAGTCGAAACAAATTTGAAATTAAGCTTAAAAAGCTTGATGACAATAAGTATAATGTAATTAAAGTAAGTGAACCTCAATATACTAAAAAATAATAGGAGTGTTTAAAATGTTAGATTTAATGACGTCAATTGCTTCAATAGACTTTAGTTCTTTCACATTAGGACAAGCAGGTGGAGATTTAGTAAATAACGCGCGTGAAGGAGAAAGAAACTTCACATTAGTTTTAAATATTATTTATTGGGCAGTCGCTGCAATTATCATTGTAGTTTTAGCATTATCTAAGAAATTCAGAATGGCACTAGGTGCATTGATTATCTTAGGTGTTATCGGCGCGTTAGTTGTTAGAGATCCGCAAAATTTACAAAACTTAGGCGAAAGTATAGCGCAATTCTTTGGCTTCTAATAAGGAGTGCATAGCATGAGTAACATGAAAAAAATCATTGGTTACTGTTCATCACAATTAGATGAAATACCAAACTTAATACGTGGTTTAGGCGGTGGAGAGCAAGGCTTTTCACTGCCTTTTTCTTTGACAGTTAGTCAAATAATCGTTATTTTCACGATTATTTTACCTGGTTTATTTTTCTTACCTATAACAAATGGATTATTAGACTTTTTACCGAAATACGGTAGATATGCAATTGTCTTTTTCATTCATATAGGTTTTCCCGCTGTATTTGGTTTTTTCATAGGTCAAAAAAGTATCGAAAATATGAATGTTGTGAAATATGCAAAAGTATATATGGCTACAAAATTTAATGAAACGTCTGATTATGTAGGACGTGAAGAATTAGATAACAAGAAATCATATAAGTTGAGAAAAAAAGTTGTAGCGCGTACTTTTTCAGATTTCCGCATAAACAAGGAGGATAAATAACCTATGGCTAAAAGACTAGATTTTGATATAGAAGCAGTTGTAGAAAACATCATCTTTACTAAAGATGGCCGTATGCAAGCATGGTTTGAGTTTGAAGGGTTTCACAGTAACTTTGATACAGAAAACGAACTGTTAATTAAATTTAGACAGTTGAAACGTGTATTTAAAGAGGTAAAAAAAGAAGTTCACTGTTTAATTATTCCAGAACGTCAGGACTTAGATGAAATTAAAAACCAACATATCTCATACAGTAGAGGGCGTTTGATACCAGTATTAGAACAACATGAAGACGCTATTTTTGACCATTTAAAAAATTCAAATGAATTAGGTTCATCAGAAAATAAAGTTCGCTATTATATGGGCTTTGAATTAGGAAAAAGTACAATGGTCAACTTTACTAATGAAGATGTTACTTGGGGCGAGATATACACAGAAACGAAAGAAAAGTTAATCAACCTTATTACTAAAGCGATTACAGGTAAAGACGTATTATTAACAACTAATAAAGTTAAAACAGCATATAACAAAATGGATCATTTGAGTAATACGCTAAATAACTTACCGTTTACATTTAGAGAAATTGAACCCGTAGAAATGGCAAAGCTTATAACATGGCCTAATAATTTAAACGTAAGAGAACCGTTTTTAAATGATAATTGGTTTGAACGTTTAACACCCGTTTACAATGGCGATAGATTAATCGCTAAAATTAGAGATCGTGGCCATGTAGAAGATTTATCTACAGTATCATATTCAAACCCTAGCAGTAGAAAACATCTTGTATTACACCAAAATGACGCGTTAGGCAAAGAAAGAGATACTTATATTTCATTTTTACAACTAGCAAAAGTACCAGTTGAAACGCACTTCCCTGATACACGTTGGCTTGAAATACTTAGAAACCTACAGTTTGGCGTAGGTGTTTCATTAAAATTAACTTATCAAAGTTCAGATAGAAGATTAATGAAACTTAGATCTAAAAAAGCTAACTTAGAAGACCAAGTAGAACATTTGGCAGATTACGGAGATAGTGCAAGTTCAAACGTTTATGACGGCATAGACATAGCTGATGACTTAATCGCAAATATTGAAAAAAATAGAGAAGCCAGCTTCTTAATGTCAGCTATATTCGTAGTTGCAGCCGAAACTCAAAAGGCATTAAATAGTAAATTAGATGAACTCAAAGAAACAATGTCAAATCATCAGTATATTGTTCAGAATACAAGAGGTTTACAGTTAAGAAGTTTGCTTGAATGTATGCCAGGCAGTAGAAGATATGTAAAAGAGTTTGTGAAAGATTGCGATATAAACATGATGACAAGTTCATTTTTTGGAAACCGTCACGAGTTAGGCGACCCTTACGGTTTTTACGTAGGTCAAATTGCTACAAATTACGGTACGCCAGTATTTCACATGCCAGGTTTCGCGTCTACAGGACAAGCTAAAAACCAATCATTGGCCATTTGTCATACAGGTAAAACAGGCGGTGGGAAGTCATTCGGGGCAAACCTTTTATTCTATGAATATGCAATATGGGGCGCAAAAGTTTTAATAGTAGACCCTAAACAAGAACGAATGAATAAGTGTGAATGGCATAAGAAATTAGATGAATTAGGTACACAATTAAACTTCATTACTTTGTCAGCTAAACCTAAAGACGCAGGTAAACTTGATCCGTTCTATATCTTTACAGACGTATCAGACGCTGTAGGTGTATCAGAACAGATACTTCATAACTTACTATCAATTTCTATTAGAAATGAAGCAACAATAGATCAGGCAACAATGATTAATAGGGCTTTGGAATATGTAGCCAATAGAGATGAACCTAAAATTAATCAGGTTACAGAAGAACTAACATCTATGAGTACAGGCGAGAAAAAAGACATTACATTAACAGAAGATGAAAAAGAACTTTGTAAGCGTCTTGTAAACAGAATTAATGTATATACTACACATTCATTAAGTACGCTTATATTTGGAGAAAGAATTGATGATACAGAAGTTTTAGATATTAACAGTCAATTAAACGTATTACAAGTAGAGAATTTAGAACTTGCAGACGCTGATATAGACCCTAAAGACTATTCAAAAGCGAATATTGTAAGTGACAGTATTTTATACGCTTTAACGGCTTATCAAAGACAGTTTATTAACATGTTCCCTAATGATCTAACAGTTATCGGACTTGATGAAGCCTGGAAATACTTCAAAAACTCACAAGGTCGTTCAGCCTTTCAAAGTTTATTCCGTGAAGGTCGTTCTAAAGGGGCTTCAATTCATATCATGACACAAAGGCTTAGTGATATACCTGAAGACATGCAGTCACAAATCGGACAGCTATTTGCATATTTAGAAAGTAATACAGATGAAATTAATAAACTTCAGCAATTCTTTAGATTTGATGATAGTACAGACTTACAAGCGATTATGCCTGAACTTGAAACAGGCGTATGTGTTTATAAAGACTTGAATGATCGCGTCGGTATTCTTGATGTAAGAGTATTACAAGAGCATTTAGTAGACGCGTTTGATACAAGTAATCAACTTGAAAAACGAGAAGACACAAAACAAGAGGTGCAAGTATAATGAAAAAATTAACATACTTATTACTAATAGCAATCGTTGTTTTATCGGCTTGTAGTAGTAAAGATAGTTCAAAGCCCAAAAAAGATGACTATACTGAAGAAGCTATTAAGTTTACTAAATATATGGCTAATGGCCAGTATTCAAAATTAACAGATATGTACGGAATTTCAAAAGATGAAAATGATGTATCAGATGACAAAGAAGAAATGCAAGAATACTATGAACAGATTTACACATTTGTAGATGAAGAAGATTTAGAAAATGCTAAAGATGAACCGTTAAAATATGCAATATTTGAAACGCCATATAAAGAAAAGCAAAAAGTATTTACGATTGTATTTAAACCAAATGTAAAAGATATTTTATTAGATCCTGGAGAACCAGCATTAGACGGTAAATATAGACAACTGAATTTATTGGTAATGGGAGAAGGACAATATAAAAGAGTTAATGGAAATACAGAAGGTAAAGCTATTATGCAGATTAATGAACGTAAACATGGTTTGTCAGAAAAATTAATGAGTAAGATTTCAGAAGATAGCAAGTTAGTTGAAAGTAAAGGTATTCCTAAGAAGGACTTGAAAAAATTAGAGTAGGGAGGAACTATAAATGAAGGATAAAACAAAAGGCTTTTTGTGGTTCCTTGCTGTTCTAATGGTATTAAGTGTTTGCTTAGTAGGAGTTAATGAAGCCTTTGCGAAAGAAAAAGATCCAATTTCAGGCATGTTTCCAAGTAACCAAGATGATGATTTGCCTGAAGTTAAATCAAATATTGTCGGTTACAAAGAACATAATTTAGACAACTATTCAATGGATTATGTATTAGAAGAAAAAGACGATAAACCCTGGTATGACGTTATCGGGTTAAGTGAAAAAGCTTATAACTTCACTGAAAATTCAAAGTACGAAATTTTAAATGGTATATGGTCAACATATAAAATATTTGCTTCAGTATTCATATTCCTGGTAAGTGAAGCTTTTGAATTTACTATATTAGGTTCTATAGTTAGCGAGTTAGCAGATGTAATTTCAGCTATAGGCGGATCATCAGGATTAGGTAAATTTATAACATGGGCTTTTATTGGTGTAGTTGTATGGTTGATTGCAACGATTAGTAAAGGAGAGTTGAGAAAAGGGGCAACAGGCGTTATGTTAGCCATTGTATTTACAGCCCTTTTCAGTATCTATGTTTCAAACGCAAAGCCAATCATACAAGGTACTTCAGATTTTAGCCAATATGTGAGTAACACTATATTGAATACAAGTACAAGTGTGACTGGAGAAAATCAATCAGATCAAGCTGAAGCTTCCGAAAATGATGTATCAAATAAAGAAGGTTTGGCCACAATGAAAAATACATTACATGAAATTTTGATTGTGAAGCCGTGGTTACAATTGGAATTTGGTACAACTAATGTAAATGAAATTGGCGGAGGTAAAGCTGGCGAAGATAATAAGGTTGAAGATGGCAAAAAGTTGATAAATGGGATATTAGACCATAAACCTAAGTCTGATAAAAGAAATGACATAATAAAAGACAATAAAAAGAATATGTCAGTAAGTAACAATTACACAACTAGCCGAATTGTAGTAGCTGTTTTTGTCTATATACCATCATTTATTATTGGTATAAGCGCGATATTGTTCGCGGTTGCTAAACAATTTTATGAATTAGGCTTTGTAGTAGGCGCGGTTGTTATGGTTGGTGTTTTAATCATTGCAATTATACCGTCATTTGTTGGCTATTTAAAAGGTACAGCCAAGCGTACAGGTGGCCACTTACTAATGTCTATCGTGTATGTATTCTTACTGGTGCTTATGTTTACATTAATTAATGTAACTTATCAAATTTCAGAAGAAAAAAATTGGAATTACATTGTAACAGCCATATCATTAAGTTTAATTTGTTTAGGCATGTTGTTTATGCAAGGTAAATTGATAAAAAATGATTATCAAAAAGTAATGAGTTCTATTAAACAACAAAACATCAGTGAACAACGAGCGCGCGCCCGTAAAAAGCGTGAAGAAAATAAACAAAATAACGGTCAAGGCAATCAACCAGTATATGGTGGTAATGATACGAACGTTAGGAAAAAACCAACTGAACATATATCTAAGAAGAAAGCTAACGACCATAACACTACTTCAAATGGTGTGAATAAAAAAGATGGTGGCACTATAAGCAAGAAACCTAAAGCCAGCGAGCAAGAACAGAGTAAGAAACCTAATAGCAATATTAAGAAAAAAGAAGATCAAAAAATCAAGAAAAAACCTAAACAAAAACAAAACCGCAATGATAGCCCAGGCAATCAAGATCCAAATAATAATTACAATACTAAACCTAAATCACGAAGTGGAAATGATACCGTTGATGAAGGTTCAGGAAGTAAACCATCAGTTAATAGAAAAGACGGCGGAACAATTAAGAAAAAACCGCAGGCAGTACCAGATAAAAAAACAGAAGGTTCAAACACTAAACAATCTAGGAACGATAGCAGTTCTAAAGATAGATTAAACAAAAATGAAGGTGGCAACGATAGTTCAAGAGTTAATGAACAAATACAGACAAATAAACCACAAAATAAACCAGTCATCAGAAAAAAACCAAAACCAGTACAAGACACCCAAGAAAAATCAGCAAGTCGTGAAACAGAAAATAGAATAGACGCTATAAAGAGAAATAAAAAGTGAGGTGTTAAATAATGAAAGAGATTATACAAGATATACTTAACTATTTAACGCCTTACAAAAAGCGTATATTGTTTGTTGCGATTTGTGTATTGGCGTTTGGCATTGTGCTGTTATTGCCACCTTCTCCGCTTAGAGCGGTATTATCTTTACTCATAGTATTTGTGTTTGTTGTAGAAGGTTATAAGTGGATAGGACAACCTGAATTATGGGGCAGTAAGATAGGTAAGACCATGCTAGGGAAGTTATCAAAAAATGAAGCTGAAGACCTAGAAGAAAACATAGAAGAAGTAACTATTATTAAATTGTTTACCGATGAAGAAGAAACGGACATCTTAGATGAAATAGAAGCTGATCCTGAATTATTAGATGAATTAGATACTATACAATATACGGCAACAATATATTTTAATGAAGATATAGAAAACCAAATTATCCCTGAAGGTACAACGAATTATAGATATGAATATCACATAATTTATGATGGCGCAGAATTTTATCATGTTGCTTCTTATGAAATGAGTGACGCAGATGAAGAAAATTAATCAAAAAAATGACGGTGGTAATTTAAAAAAGCTTACTAACCTAGCATTAGAATTAAAGAAGAAAAAAATAAAGTTATATATATATGGTGCATTAGCTTTACTAGGTTTAATATTCATTGCTGTATCTTTAATGTCTATGATGTTGCTAGCGCCATTTGATGATGAATTAGACGAAACTCAAACGGGTGGCAGTAGTGACGGTTGCGCTGTAAGTGGTGGTTCTGTAAGTGATAAAGGTATCAAATCTTTTAATGAAAATGCTAAAGGCGGAGGATTAGAAGGTAAAGCTGATTATATGGTTAAAAGTGCTAAAAAGCATAAAATAGATCCTAAAATATTTATGGCTATAGTGGCACATGAAACGGGTTATGGTAAATCAGAAGCAGTTAAAACTCATAATAATGTTGCAGGTATGATGGGATCAGGCGACTTATTTAAGTTTGATAGTATTGAAGAAGGTATAGACGCCGCCGCTAAAAACCTATATGACCTATATTTTAGTAAAGGATTAAAAACAGTTGATAAAATTCAACCGAAATATGCACCTATAGGCGCAAGTAACGACCCTACAGATTTAAATTCAAACTGGAAGCCGACAATTAAAAAAATTATGAAGGGTATAGACGGCAAAGCTAGTAAAAGTGACGATAGTTGTAAAAAAGATAAAGGAGATGTAGGTAAAGAGTATAAAGGTAAAATACCTTCATTCTCAAACTCAAACCCTGGTAAAAATAACTTATATGACGCAGGCCAATGTACATGGTATGCGTACGGTATACGTCAAAAAATGGGCAAACCTATATCAACATTTTGGCATGACGCCCACAAATGGAATGAACGAGCTGAAGCTGAAGGTTATAAGGTAGGTAAAACACCTAAAAAAGGCGCGGCCTGGATAGCTGAACAAGGCGCAGGCGGACATTCTAATGTTACGGGTCACGTTGGTATCGTTATAGATGTTAAAGACAAAAATACATTTGTTGTAACTGAAATGAACGCTGAAGGTGGACCATATAAAATAACTCAAAGAGAAGTGAAAATGACTGAAGGCTATAGCTTCATTTATTAAAAATGGGAGGTTAAGGCATGAAGAACATTCCGAAAAGTACCTTGATTATAGGTATAACGGCAATTGTGATAATCGGTATATTAGTCTTTATAGTTCGATATTATGATGACGAACTTAATAAAGCTAACAGCCAAAATAAAGAGAATGAAACCAAAATTGGAAAGTTAGAAGATACAAATAAAGCACAAAGTGATTTGATAGCGCGCCAAGACAAAGAAGTTGTATCAAAAGAAGAAGAACAGATCAGGGATAATGCTAAAAAATTTGTTAATAAACTATTTACTATGAAGGAGAAGGAAAGCTTCAGTGGTAAAAAGAAGGAACTTTCTTCAATATTAGACGACAAATACCAAAAAGAATTATTTGATAATTCAAGGGATAAATATAATGCGTTTTTAACAGTTAAAATAAGTAATGTTAAGACATTTATAGAAGAATACAGACCACAAAAAGACAGCTATGATGTATTTGTTACGTTTGATGAAAAAGTGATAGACGAAGAAGATACGACTGATAAAAAAACATCAGGAAAAATTCATTTTGTTAGAAAAAATGGTAAATGGTTAATTGAT
This sequence comes from Staphylococcus sp. GDX8P114P-2, assembly GCF_017892945.1. NCBI lineage: Bacteria > Bacillati > Bacillota > Bacilli > Caryophanales > Staphylococcaceae > Staphylococcus > Staphylococcus sp. GDX8P114P-2. The sequence goes on from NZ_JAESMB010000006.1 coordinate 13,695, forward strand.
GACTTTGAAAGATTTACTTTAGAAAGCAATACAAAAAATGTTAAAGATTGAATGAAAAGCGCTATATAGCGCTTTTCTTTATACCTATTATTCTACTTAACCACTTAGACAAAAAGACATAAGTAGTAAAGTAGAATAATGTAAAAGTAGAAAAAGACATAAGTAGTCAAGTGGAAAAGTAGACAAGTAGAAAAATATCTGTTATTATTATTGTAAATAATCCCACAAAAAAAGGTAATAAGGGATAGAAAAGAGGTTAGATAATATGACGAAAGTAATAACAATTGGCTGTTTTAAAGGTGGGGTAGGAAAGTCCACACTTACAGAAATACTTACGTACTTACTTGCTAAAGAAGGTAATAAAGTTTTAGCTGTAGACACTGACCCACAAAGTAACTTAACAGAAAAAGTTCAAAGGACTTATCAAAAAAAGTTTAAAAAAGAACCTTCATTCATGGAAGGTATTAAAAATTTAAACTTAGAAGATTGTATTGAAAAAGTAACGGACAACCTGGATATATTAAAGGGCGATTGGTCATTAGAAAAGTTTGATAAATACGTAATAAAGAAATTTGATGAAAAAGCAGAATACTTTTTATTAAATTCACTTTTAAAGCCAATAAAAGACGATTATGACTACATAATCATAGATACACGACCTTCAACAGGTATTTTGTCTAATAACGCTGTATGCGCTTCTGATTACGTTCTAATAACATCAAAAACTGAAGAAGATAGTTTTACTTCAGCGAAGAAGTATTACAGCTATTTAGGTAATATTCAACAGAATAAAAAACCAAGTTTAAAATTTTTAGGTTTATTACCGTACTTAGTAAATCAACGTGGATCAACTAACAGAAGTATTATCAATAAGATAAATGAATTGTTTGGCGAAGATGTATTTAAAAATTATATACGTTCAAGTGATCGAGTAGTTACCTGGGGAGAGCATGGCGTAACAGAACATAAAGCCCATGATAAAAAGACAATGCAGATGTACATTGATGTAAAAAATGAAATATTAGAAAAGTTGGAGAGTGAATAATATGGCAGATTTTAATAATGAAGCAGTAAAAGATGAATATAAAGAAGAACAAGTATTTGATGATATGATAGCGAAAAAGAAGGAAGTAAGACCTACAAAATCGGTTAAAATGTATAATGAAGACTGGTCAATTGCTTATCAAGTTAAAGCGAAAACAGGCGCAAATTTAGTAGACATAGTTTCTGAAGCAATGGAATTATTGAAAGAAAAACATGATCTTTAATTTTATATATTAATTATAAGGGGGGTGTTTGTAATGCCATTCGTTATTTTTATATCTATAGTTGCTGTTATGGTTATTCTATTTAAGTTAAATGATAAAAGGGTTGAAAAAATAAATAGAAAACACGATCAGCAAGTTAAAAATATTATTGAAACTTATTACACAGTTGATAAGGTTGAATGTATATATAGAAAATGGAAAAACTGAATTGGTATTTCAAGACAACTCATTAAATTTAAATAGTTATCAAGTAAAAATTGTTAAGGACTTTGAAGATGAAAAAGTTGAAATTAACGCCCCTTTGTATAATGAACATGATCTAAATGATTTGTTTGAACGCGTATTAGCTGAAACTTATTTTTATATTTCTAAGGCTAGATATGATGGTCTGATACAAGCTACAGCTTAAAGGTCTATCTAAGGCCTTTAATTTTTTAAAAAATATTTACGCTTTAGCAAATAAATACTTGTCAAAGTGTAAATTAAGTGATAATATAATAATTGAAAGGAGGACGAAACAAATCAAACGCTATAAATAAAAGATATAGCAACCCACAAAAAAGGAGTGTTACAGATGTTTGTAACTAAAGAAGAATTTAAAAATATTGATGTAGAACAAGTTTTCAAAGAAGGTCATAACTTTATAAAAATAACGAATGGTAGACATGAAATATTTAAAGTTAATTCAGGCTATAAGATCATTGATTATAAAAAAGGAATTGGCCTAACAGCGACAAATAAAATTCCAAAGTATATACAAAACAAACTTTAAAAAAAGCCCCGCTAAGGGGCTTTAATATAAATGAGGTGCTAAATATGAACCATGATAAAGCAATGTATATTGAATGGTTATTATTAATGGATCCTTTAGAAAGTAGGGAGAATTTAAGAGATAAGACAATAGAAGAACTTCAAGACAAATTTAATTTGTGTAGACTGAAGCAACTTGATGAAGAAATGGAGGAAGCACAATGATTATTGATGAATTTAAAACTAGAAATAATGTGTATGTATTAAATGTAATTTATGACTTTTGGGCTGATCCTGTTGTACAAGTTATTGAAAATGGTAGGTTTATAGGATATATCAACGAAAGATATTCTATTGATGAAGCGAAAGCTATGATAAAAGAAAAAAGCGATTATAAAAAAGTGATTATTATATGATGTTTGTTTACTCCGACTATGAAGGCATAAAAAAAGCGATACTAGAAAGTATCGCAATAGGACGAAAGTAATCAAACATTCGCCCACAAAAAAAGGTACACTAAGAATAACAAAAAAATGGTCGGAGGTAAACAAAACAATGAATTTAAAAGACATAGCAAACTTATTAAATGATGAAAAAACTTTGTATACGCAACAAGGCGGGCAAGATATAGCAGTAAATGAAGGTGTGTATATTATGGAGAAAAACAACACTATTTATACTGGTAAGCTTCCAAATAATAATTTAGATGATTTAATTCGTGAAAGTTCTGAACCACAGCAACTAATAGATGTTAATGAAGTAGCTGAAAGATTAGGTGTAACAAGACAAAATGTTACTATGCACGTCAAAAATAAAAACTTTAAATTTGTGCCTAAACCTTTGTTTTATTATGAGAATAAAAGCTACACTAAATATTTTTGGGTTGCTGAACAATTTGAGTAAAGGAGTAAGGCAATGAAGATATTTAAACCACTGATAGCCTTATTATTATCGCTTATTGTATTAAGTGGTTGTGATACGGAAAAGGCAATAAATGAAGTTGATGATTTAATATCAACTATTAGTGATTTTAGCAAATCAGATACACCTGAAATAAAAAATAGTAAAGAAGATATAGACTTAATAGGCGCTGAAACTAATAGCGAAAACTATGCTTTTATCAATGATAACAAGACAGAATTAAGTCAGGAAGATCAGAACTTACTGAATGAAAAGGGTAATGATCGTTTTTGGGCTGATTATCCTGATTTGGATAAATACGGTAGATCGGGAAAAGTTACGGCGTTAATTACAAATAAAGCTGTTCAAAGTCATTCTTCAAAAGCACAAGAAAGACCGTCTTTTGATTATGATGTACATGTAGCAGGAGAATATAAAGATGGTACATATAACCCTGAAAAGCAGACGTGGGAAGGCGAGAACTCAAACAACCAAATATTACAATTAGATGGGTATAGGGGTTATATATATAATAAATCTCATTCGCTTGCCTGGTCATTGGGCGGAGATATGGAAACACATAATTTAACATTAGGTACTAGGGCGCAAAATGTTGGATCTAATAAAGACCCTGAAGGTGGGGGCATGGGTTATCCTGAAACGCAAATAAGAAATGCAATGTATGATAATCCTGAAACAAAAGTGTTTTATGAAGTTACGCCCGTTTATAAAGATGATGAACTTGTGCCAAGAGGTTCACACGTTAGAGCCTACTCAATTAATGATGACGGCCAAACAATAAATATCAATGTTTGGATTGCGAATAAACAAGAAGGCGTTCAGATTAATTATAAAGATGGTTCGTATACTTATTAAGTGAATATATTAAAGTTAAGGACTGGTTATGATGGCTGATATATTTGATTTGGAATATTTAAAGTATCAAAAAGAATTTATAGAAAATGATGGAATGATTGACTATTCTCAATTTATAAACAGTATTCAATTTCATAAAAGTTACACTATAGAAATTGAAAATATAATTAATTGCTTATTTAATAAAACGTTAGAATTTTCTCAAATAACACTACATTCATTATTATCAGAAGTTAAAAATGCAGAAGTAAAGCAAGAAGTAAAAAATATGATAAATAAGCTATATTCATTTGATAATGCAACATTAAAAGATAATGAATTGAATGTTACTCAACAAAAGTATTATTCATTTGAAATTGAGAGTATGCAAAGCAGTTTTCCACCACAAGTTTTGAAGTTTTTCAAAGTATTATTAGAGTTTCCAAATATGATGAATGAACTAGATGTTATAGCAATACTAGGAATAATTAAAGAAACTAAAATATCTGTAGAACTGAATGAATATATTGATCTATTAATTGATTTAGACAAAATTCATACTGTATCAGATATAGAAAGTATCTTTGATGATGAAAGAATATATCAAGGGAGTTTATTTAAAAAATATATTCACTGAAGGAGTTAATTAAAATGAAAAAATTAATTGTTAGTACAGCAGTAGCAACACTATTATTAACTGTTCCAGGTATGGCCAAAGCAGAAGAAAATAAGGAAGATTGGGATAAACCCGTTTTTATAAAAGGGGCTGATCTTGAAGGCCAAGACTTACAACAGACTGAAGATGATTTAGGCGTAAAAGATGACTATGAAACTTACAGCGTAACAACTGATGACGTTAGTAAATATATTCCTAATAGTGGCAATTTAAGTTATATATATTCAAGTGCAACTATTAAGCATAAAAAATGGGGTAACGGTGTAGATGTAGAAATAGACACACCTGATAACATCACAAAGGTTACAAGTGAACAATATCAAAATGCGTCAATCACAGCAGGCATTAAAGACGCTGAAATTCATATAGCTTCAGTTGAAAAAGTTACTGGAGAAGGTGCTTTAGCAGGTATTTATAAAGCTTATGAAGAAAAAGGCAATGAATTAAATTCTGAAGATATTCAAAACTCAAATAAAGAAATGCAAGATTTAACTTCAATATCTGAAGAAAATCAAAATAAAGACGGATATTCAGACGAAGCATTAAACGCGTCTATAGCAGATATTAAACAACAGTTAGCAGATATTAAGAAAAAACAAGATGAACAGATAACACCACAACAAGTTGAAGATATAGTTAATAAAGTGCTTGATGAACGAGGATTGTCGGGAACATTAACAGATAATCAAAAACAAATGATAACTGATAATATGACTAATGTTGCAAATTCTAACGCTTTAACTTCAGATCCTAAAGCATTTGCTAAAAATGCAAAAGACGCTTTGAAAGGTATTGAAAAAAATTCAGGCGACTTATTAGATAAAGCTAAAGACAAGGCTAAAGACTTAAATACTGAAGAAAATAGGAACTTTGTACAAAAAATTTGGGATAGTATTTTACAGATTATACAGTCTATCATAGATTTCATTACAAGCTTATTTAATCGTATCTTTTAATCAGTGAATAGGAGGTTTGACGTGTTATTGAATGTAGATAAAAATTCAAAAAACGTATCGTTAAAGAAGATTAGGAATAACGAATTATTGTATTTAATGAGTTGTTCGAGTAGTTTACCTGGTGCTGATAGAACTATTTGCAATGTATTAATTGATGAAATGAAAAATATTATACATGTATATGATGATCTAAGACACTGTTCAACGTCTATTTTCAAAGAATTAGACCAAACATTAATTATAGAAATGATGTCACTTCTAGGGGTTGAATATGGCCGATATAGGATTGTACTTTATTATGCACCAATACTTAAAAACCCGTTTATAAGAGAATATGAATTAAAAAGTGAAAAATTAATAACTGTTAATACTGAAGACCTTAATGAACTATTTTATAGAAAGGCTTTGAATAATGAAAGTTTAGAAAAATAGATGTTTATAAGCATAAAAATAGCCCTGCATAAGCAGGGCTTTAAGTTTGTTTAGCTTATGAGAAAACCAACAAACTAAATAAAAAGGTAATTACATTATAACATAATCCGCTTCAATCAACTATTATAAATACCGCTTCAATATATAGTCTATAAGGGGTTCACGGTTTCATCTAATTTAGAACATCAACTTTTAAAATTGGACTAAAAATAGCAACGCACAATTAACATCGTGCTTTTACTAATTTTTAGCCCAATTTTAAAGCTTCTTTATCTAAATTAGATGAAACCGTGAACCCTTTTTTTAAAAAAATTACACTTTAGAAAGTATTTCCTTGTCAAAGTGTAATAAATTTGATATACTGTATTTAACGAAAGGAGGAAACCAACTGAAATTGTTGTAAATAATCGCAATGCAACAACTAAATAAAAAGGGAGATTTACAAATATGAAAAAGGAACAGTACATTTTAAAAGTTTTAGATTTAGTTCAAGATTATCAAGTTATGGAAGATGAAAGGTTTCAAATATCACAACCAAGCGACGTTGTTAAGCTATTACAAAAAGAAATAGGAAGTTTCACAAGAGAACACTTTGTTATGATTGGCTTAAATACTAAAAATGAAGTTACAACGCTTTATACAGTGCATATAGGCACGTTAGATATGTCAATCATACACCCTAGAGATAGTTTTCAAGTTGCAATAATAAATAATTGTAAATCAGTTATTTTTGCACATAACCACCCAAGCCAAGATGTATTAAACATAGTATCCTAAACTAGAGTACTCTAAGTACTCGAAGTTTAGGATTTTTTAATTACAGTGCTTTAACTATTAAATATATAAGGGTATTATTAATAGTAGTTAAAGTATTTAAAGGTGGTGGAAAGATGAAGGTTCAGAAAGTAATTGTGGAGGAAAAATCATATCCGTTATACATACTGCTAGATAAAGAATTTGAAGTGATAGAACCGGTTAAGCGATTTATAAAGTACTTGGATAATACGGGCAAAGCTCCAAATACCATTAAAACATATTGTTATCATCTCAAGCTGTTTTATGAATTTATGAGCCAAAGTAGAATCGAATTAGGAGATTTACAATTTGAGGATTTAGCAAACTTTGTAGGATGGTTAAGAAATCCAGCAGGGCATTTAAAGGTAATAGATATACAACCAAAGAAGGCTAAAAGAGAGGAAACATCAGTTAATTCCATACTTAACGCTGTAACTAGTTTCTTAGAGTATTTAAATCGCACAGAAAATTTTAAAGCTATAGATATGTCTAAAGAAGCAAGAGGAAGAAACTTTAAGGGGTTTCTTCACCATTGTATATGTTAACTTAAAACTGAGCCACCAACGCAATTGAAAACTGAGCCACTTCTGTAGGAAAATAACCCTAGCACAATCGTTAGGGGGAAAACAGGAGTGATTACGTTGAACAAGAAGCAACAGGTGATTCAGCTGCATCTTCAAGATGTCAGCCAAAGACAAATTTCCACAGAAGTGAAGGTCTCTAGAAACACCGTATCCAAATATATCGAAGCCTTTGAGAAGAGTAAGGCGACCGATGTTCGTAACCTGCCGGTTACAGAAGATATTTTATCGCCTCCCTCCTACAAGAAAAGGGCTGGAGTGAAACGTAAAATGACGGAAGAGATTGTGGAAAGGCTCAAGGGGTTCATTCAGGACAATGAATGGAAACGCAAAAACAACATGAGCAAGCAACAAATGAAAAAGATTGATATGTATGAAAAACTGCAAGAAGAAGGGTACGATATCGGCTATACAACGGTTCGGAATTTCGTCAATAGCGAGGAGAGACGAACAAAAGAGGTCTATATTCGCCAACGCTATTCAGCGGCCTGGGAAGTGGAATTTGATTGGGGAGAAGTAAAACTGGTGATTGACGGGAAACAGAAGTCCTATTCACTGGCGGTCTTCACCTTGGCTTACAGCAATTACCGGTTTGCGCTGCTTTATGAATCCGAGACGATGATCTGCATACAGGATGCACATACCAAACTGATTGACCACTTAGGTTTCGTTCCCTCTGTTTTCACTTACGACAATATGCGAACCGTGGTGAAATCGTTTGTCGGAACAGACCGGAAAATCACGGATGGCATGATCAACCTCTCCAATTACTATGAATTCCGGATCCGGCTCTGCGAGCCAAGAAAAGGAAACCAGAAGGGGCATGTGGAACGGAGTGTGGAGGTTGTTCGCAGAAAAGCATTTTCGTATGACATCGCATTCCCTTCTCTTGAAGACGCCCAGAAACGTCTAGCCCAAACCATTCTGTCGCTCAATAAACGGATTCACCATGAAAAGAAACTCGCTCATATAGAATTGAAAGACCAGGAAAAAGTTGCCGCTGCTCAAGAGGCGCTTCCTCTGCCATTCGATGTTTCGGAAGTCGTGGAATGTCGGGTAGATAAATATAGCACCGTCACGATTAAGCAAAATCGGTATTCCGTACCTGAAGGTCATGTAGGCGCATGGATTCGTGCAAAGGTAAGTGCGGATTCAGTCCGTCTCTTTATTGAAGGGGAATTCGTCGCAGAACATCGGAGAAATTGGGGTGTTCATCAATGGGAAATGGATCTCTATCATTACATAAAAACTTTCACAAAGAAAAAAGGCGCTTTAGCTCAAAGTGAATGTTTGAGCCAAGCACCAAATCAAATTAAAAAACTCTTCGAAAACCATTATATCGGAAAAGAGAAAGATTTTCTAGAGCTACTCCTTTATGTACGTGAGAAAAATCAGTGGGATAACGTGATGGCTGCCGTCCGACAGATTGAGACAAAAGGTCTCGGCGACATCACGACCGAAAAGCTAATCTTTCTGAGCGAACAAACAGATCTGGTACCTGCGGTACCGCTGCATCCAGACGAGACGGTCGAACAGGCGCTTCAAAACATTAAGGCCTTTTCAGCGATGTTCAATCAAGTCGATGAAGGAGTGCTTGAACATGGATAAAAAGCAAAGCGTCATCGACCTGTGCAAAGAATTACGTCTTCCTGGCATCCGTGAGTTGGTCGAAGAAGACGTAGCATTCCAGGAAACGACACCTGCGATTGACCTGTTACACACCGTGTTAACGAAGGAAAAGAATGACCGCTGGATCCGGTCTAAATCCACACGGATCCGCCGTGCGAACTTTCCGGAGAAAAAGCTGCTGGAGGAGATTGATACTCGAGCGCTGCCGACAGATGCGCAGCAAAAACTGCCCAACTTACAGACGCTCGATTTCATCAAAGCTGGACAGAATGTGATTCTGACCGGTTCTCCAGGAACCGGCAAGAGCCACCTGGCGATCGGCTTAGGGGTAGAAGCTTGTTTAGCGGGCTACAAGGTTTATTTCGCCAGTGTCTCGTCCTTAATCAATCAGTTGAAGGAAAGCCGGTCCGAAAGGACCTTACGCTCTTTCGAATTGCGATTTGAGAAATATGACCTCGTTATCATTGATGAATTAGGCTACATTTCCTTCGATAAAGAAGGGGCTGAATTACTGTTTACACATTTGTCGTTGCGTGCTGGTCGATCCTCAACCATTATTACGAGCAACCTGTCTTTTGCGAAATGGGAAGAGGTATTCCATGATCCTATTTTGACCGCCGCATTGACGGATCGCTTGACGCATAAATCGCACGTGGTGAATATGATCGGCCCATCTTACCGAATGAGAGAAACGCAAAAGTGGCTTGAAAATAGCCATTCATAAGTGGCTCAAAATTAAATTGCGAAATGGCTCAATTTTCAGTTGCGAAATACACCCCCACCTTCTATCTCGTCCAGTTGGTTTCCCCAGTCCATAAATATCAGATGAAGACAAGGCACTAAAAGTTTTTATAAAATTGGTTGATTTAGGTTTTACATTATGTTGCTAACTTTAATATTTACATTTGAATATTAAAATGTTACAGTACAGGCTAAGTATATTAATTAGTGAAAGGAGGTAATAGCTATGTTAACTGTTTTTAGAATCTTATTCGGTGAAAATACAAAAATCGGAAACCGTTTAGCTATTAAAGGGAGTAGTCTGTCCTTTTTTAAACTAAACAATGATATAAAAACAGTTGCCGGAGCTTTGCCTCTACTATGGATAAGTTTAAAACAAGATCATCAACATACTTGTTTTATGTAGTGAAATATGCATATTTGTATGTTTTGACTTTCGGCACCGGTAATTTTTATCTGTGTTTTTTTTGTGTGCAAAAAGAAATTGATTCTTAACTAGAGCAAATTGTGAAAGGATGAAAGAAATGAATTTTAATAATAAAACAAAGTATGGTAAAATACAGGAATTTTTAAGAAGTAATAATGAGCCTGATTATAGAATAAAACAAATAACCAATGCGATTTTTAAACAAAGAATTAGTCGATTTGAGGATATGAAGGTTCTTCCAAAATTACTTAGGGAGGATTTAATAAATAATTTTGGAGAAACAGTTTTGAATATCAAGCTCTTAGCAGAGCAAAATTCAGAGCAAGTTACGAAAGTGCTTTTTGAAGTATCAAAGAATGAGAGAGTAGAAACGGTAAACATGAAGTATAAAGCAGGTTGGGAGTCATTTTGTATATCATCACAATGCGGATGTAATTTTGGGTGTAAATTTTGTGCTACAGGCGACATTGGATTGAAAAAAAACCTAACTGTAGATGAGATAACAGATCAAGTTTTATACTTCCATTTATTAGGTCATCAAATTGATAGCATTTCTTTTATGGGAATGGGTGAAGCTCTAGCCAACCGTCAAGTATTTGATGCTCTTGATTCGTTTACGGATCCTAATTTATTTGCATTAAGTCCTCGTAGACTTTCTATATCAACGATTGGTATTATACCTAGTATCAAAAAAATAACCCAGGAATATCCTCAAGTAAATCTTACATTTTCATTACACTCACCTTATAGTGAGGAACGCAGCAAATTGATGCCAATAAATGATAGATACCCAATAGATGAGGTAATGAATATACTCGATGAACATATAAGATTAACTTCAAGGAAAGTATATATAGCTTATATCATGTTGCCTGGTGTAAATGATTCTCTTGAGCATGCAAACGAAGTTGTTAGCCTTCTTAAAAGTCGCTATAAATCAGGGAAGTTATATCATGTAAATTTGATACGATACAATCCTACAATAAGTGCACCTGAGATGTATGGAGAAGCAAACGAAGGGCAGGTAGAAGCCTTTTACAAAGTTTTGAAGTCTGCTGGTATCCATGTCACAATTAGAAGTCAATTTGGGATTGATATTGACGCTGCTTGTGGTCAATTATATGGTAATTATCAAAATAGCCAATAGTATTGAACAAGGTATATAGCTGATATAATAAGGTGAATTTTTAAATAATATTAATGCAATTAATATTATTTTGATAACTCAATTATGCTAGTATTTTCTTCAAATATGAATGGACTACTGGGTGGAAGATAATTAACTAATCTGTATTCTTCTAATTTGAAATGAATAAGTTTCAAAGTACTAAGATATAGGATTAGTCATCCATTTTTTTTAAATCAGTTTAACTAGATGTTTTGTTTGTCGAATGACAAAAAACTCTTATTTAGTATAAATGAATAGATAATCCTTCCAATAATAATTGGGAGGATTTTTTATTCTCCCTAAATACAAATGTAAGTTAATGAAATATATACTTGAAGATGTTTATGGCATTCTAAAAATGTAGTCTTTGGCAGTTAATTTATGTAGTCTCTCTAGAGAACAACTTGAAAGTATTCGGGAATGCGTTCAGCTTCATAAAACCCTCCTCAATTATATAATCTGAAACCCTCTTGCTAAGTTCTTCTTCAACTTTTTGAAAACCTTTTAATATCATTTGATTTCTCACTTTATTAGCGTTCGTAAAAGTACACTTTTACGAACACTATTTAAGTGACCCTATATAAAGAGAAAGTACCGTTCATAAACATATGAAAATAAATTGTGAACGTTCTCTAATTTACATATACTTTTACGAACGTTTCTTGATAAAATGAAGAAAGAGCATATCATTCCTATTTCTAAAGAAATTGCTGCATTGATATTAGTTCAAGAGCAAAGGGTGGCTGATGAACTCGATGATGGATGTGTATATGTGTTTCCCCGAAAAGATTGCTCACCATTGAAACAAGATACCTTTAGGGTTAAATTAAATGAACTAGCTTATGAAGAAAAGATAACGGACAGCAACGGAGAAATTTTTCGTTTTCATGCTCATGCCTTTCGGCATACAGTTGGCACTAGAATGATAAATAACGGAGTGCCACAACATATTGTCCAGAAGTTCTTGGGTCACGAATCACCGGAAATGACGGCAAGATATGCACATATTTTTGATGAAACCCTAAAGAAGGAATTTACGAAATTTAAGGAAACCTTAGTAACGAATAACGGTAGCATTCTGGATTTAAGTGAGGAAAATACTGAAGCTGACAATACAGATCTTCAATGGTTTAAAAAGAATATCAATGCACAGGCACTTCCTAATGGCTATTGTCGGTTACCAGTAATTGCAGGACCATGTCCTCACGCAAATGCATGTTTAGATTGTACGAATTTCTGTACAAGTAAACAATTTCTTACTGAACATGAAGAGCACTTAGAGCGAACTAAAGAAATACTAAATAGGGCTAAACAAAACCAATGGCAGCGTCAGGTTGAAACCAATGAACGTGTTAAAAATAGATTAGAACAGATTATTCATTCGTTAAAGGAGACGAATTAAAATGATTAGAAAAGGTAACACAACTGCCATAGTTCAGCTAGCTAAAGACAAGTCGGAGAAAACAAGAATTAGGGTTGAAAAGACAATTTCAGAGATGGCATTGAAAGAAGAGAAGATTAATTTTAATTCCGTTGCACAAAAAGCAAATGTTTCAAAGTCATGGCTTTACAAACAAAAAGATATTAGAACTAGAGTGGAGACATTAAGAGGGATGCAGATAAGTGAGTTAACCCCCCGTAAACCTAGTAAAAGCCCTCGTTCAGAGGACGTATTAATAAAAACCTTAAAAAGCCGTATAAAGGCGTTAGAAGAAGAGAATGAACGGTTAAAGGATCAAGTTCAAAAATTACATGGCAAGCTGTTTTAGCAGATTTGTGTTTCTTGGAATTTATTGGGCACTTTGAATTGGCTACCTAAAATGAAATCGCTAAAACCTTCAATAACTTCAATAGCCCATTTCCCTAAATGTGTTAAGGGGAAATGGGCTTTCTTCTAGTATTGTTGGCATGATCGCAGAAGTGTTTTATGCTCTTAAATAATACTTTTTAATATATTGCAAATACTCATTAGCACTTTTCTGTATCTCTTCGCCCTTCATATCCGAATTAGCACCGTAAAGTACAAACTCTGGTACATATTCAGCATGAATCTATGCACATAAAGATTTGAATGGTGTTAACATCTGGGTTAATGTATGCTTGTTTTTACCCATACTTGTAAATTCACCTTTTTTTACGCCAGCTGATATAGCTAATCCTAATTTTCGATTATAAAATATTCTTTTACCCTTTGATCCGTAAGCCCATCCATATATAATCACTTCATCGATCCATTTTTTTAATAATGAAGGAGAACTATACCAATATAATGGAAATTGAAAAATAATATTATCATGATTTTCAACTAATTCCTGCTCTCTTTTTACATTCATAATAAAATCAGGATACTCTCTATAAAGATCATGAATGGTAATTTCGTTTGAATAAGACGCTGCTTTTTCTACCCAAACTTTATTGATTCGAGAATTTGGCATATCTGGGTGAGAAACGATCACCAATGTTTTCATTGTTTCATCCTTAACATACTCAACTTTCGCACCAATAAAACAGTGTACGAAAGTTGAGTTACTTAAAAGTATTCTATTCTAAGAAATTCAAATTTGCGTGATTCCTAAGCTATTTATTTACAGCTTAAACTATAGAAGATGAACTAAACAATAACTAATCTTTACATAACTAAGTTATTACCCACGCTTTTTTAAACCTAATCCAGCTATTAAGGCAATGAGTATTGCCCCTGTAGCTGCAAGGAACGCATCTGAGTAGGACATAGCGTCCAATATATATAATGGATTTATCGGCTCAGTAGCATCACGTCGAGCGGATAATAATGCTCCAATCATACCTGCTCCAGTTCCTGATCCAAGGTACAAAGCACCTTGGAAAATCCCCATTCCGACACCAACCTTGTCTGCATCGAGTGCACTTACTGCGGCGTTATTTGCGGGAGAATTCGTGAATGCAAAAGCAATCCCTACTCCGAGGACCCCCACGGAAACTAACAGAGGTGAAGCACCAGATGCATAGGTGGACAAGAATAAGGTAGACAGCCCCATCAGAGTCATCCCAGTAATTATCAGACGTTTATCCCCAAATCGATCAGAAAGACGGCCAACGAAGGGAGATAAGATTGCAACAGCCACACCACCTGGCAACAATATCATTCCAGCCTGTCCAGAAGAGAGTCCATTCACCTCAACGACTAGTAATGGGACGAACATAAGAACAGCGAAATAAGCAAACATCGAAAAAAATGCAATTATGACCGTATTGACATAATCCTTGTTATTGAACAGGACAGGTGGTACAAATGGATTTTCTGCGGTAACAATTCTCCAAATAAATCCCACCAAAGCTACAACAGAACCAATTAGGCTAGTTAACGATGAGAACGAAGAAAAACCAGAAGTTTCTCCTTGAGTGATGCCAAAAAGGAGTAATCCTACTGTGAGGCCGAGGAATAAACCACCAATGAAATCAAAGTTCTTATTGCTTCCTACGGATTCTGCCGGTTTAATTGTCGGTAACGCGTAGTAGGCACCAATAACAATCATAATGGCTAACAAAAATGTGAACCAAAACAAGGCATTCCACCCTAAATATTGACCAACTACTCCACCAAATATTGGACCAGCAGCAGTTCCAACACCAATACTTCCTGCGATAATTCCCAAAGCTCCCCCACGTTTTCCTTGTGGGAAAACCTTCGAAATTGCAATGACTGATAGAACTGGAATTGCGGACATCCCAGCACCCTGAACCATTCTTCCCAAAACCAACAATGGGAGGTTCGGGGCAATTGCACATAAAAGACTACCACTTGCCAGAATCATAATGGCAAAGATATATAGCTTTCGTAACTCAAAAAAGTCTGAGATTCGACCATAAATCGGAATTCCAATCGCAAGAACAAGTGCAATACCACTAACTATCCAACTCACTTGAGATTTCGAAGCTTCTAAATCTTTGCTTATTAGTGGAAGTACGGGATTGACTGAATCAGCCGTAATTGCACCTACAAGTACAGATAGGGAGAGTACCATCATTAAAAGCCTAGTAGAACCCCTTTTTTCAGATTGAATCATTTCTTTAGATTTACTATCCTTTTTCATTTTATTTCCTCCTAAAATATATTGTGATTTTAGGAGGCTAAATCCACTGCTTTCACCATAAACCTCACCTCATATCTATTTATATTGTAAAACCAAATCAACGAACTCACCATATTTCTACAGCATGATTAAAGATTCGGTTCTCCAAACTAACTGAACTGATCAAACAAAAAAAAGGCACCAGTTTAACAACCGGTGCCTAATCATTCGTATGCATTTTTACAAATGCAATAGATTCATAAATTTTTGCCCATTATATAAAAGGAGGCAAAAAGTTTTCCGGTAGTGTTTCCATTTTTTGTTTTTGTGAAAAAGGACATACTGATCCCGTTGTACCTAAATCCCCTGAAACTTTTACATGCTTTCTAAACTCGACATTAATGAAATCAATTCCCATTACTTTTTGCCTCCTTTCTCATATTGTGATAATAACACAATAATAATTGATGAAAAAGAAATAATCAACCCTACTTTTTTGAAAACCAATTTAAAGCTTTACTACTTTTACTTACATAATAAAGGCAGGTGCAGTATAAACTTTTTTAAATAGGTCTTCTTTAACGAGCAGGTAGCGTCAGTTAAAGTAGATAATTTAAGATCGAAATCATATTATAGATATTCCGAAATTGGGCGTGATTGTTGCAGGTCAAAAGCTTAATTCCTCGATAAAATAAAAAGGAATTAGTTTTTTTATTTGTGGTACATTCTTCTGACCGTAATCAATTGTCATCTAATAATGACATTGTATTTTTTCATTTGATTTAACACGTTAAATATATGTTCTTAAAGTAAAAACATTGATGTTAATGGATTTTTAGTAATTTACTCTTGATAAGACCCGACGCCATCAGTCAACGATATTATGGTTGGCAAGAGATTAAAGCTTATAGGGGAATTGCTAAGTATTGATGTATTAGATAGTTTAGTAGTAAGTAATAACAATTATACAAGTTTAGAAGAACTAGAGTTATTAGAAACAGAACTCAATATAAATGATTTATTAGAATAATTGGTATGAGCCAAGCCCCCCAAAAAACGGGGGCGGGCGCTCGTCCAGTTTGTATATTATGCAGTTCCGCCCGACGATAAAAACCAATCGTCGAACTACACCGCATAATATACAAACTGACCTCGCGCCCGCCCCGTACTATAAAAGGAGTGTTAAATATGATGTATTTAAAAACACGTTATATAACATTAAATGATTTAAAACAATTAGGAATTGCAGATAAACACGGCTTAATAGACTATCAAGAATTTAATAAATTAAAGTTAGAAAATAAAGACAAAGGAGTTAATTTGAAAATGGGTACAAACAACATATTTGAAAGAGGTATAAATGTCATAGACAATAGCCCGATTTACTACAACGGAAAGCGTTACGATAATAAAATTGATATAATTGAAGGAAACTAACGATAAGGCTGTTAGTTAATCCTTATTCAATATTATAAATATCAGTTAATTTTACAGGCATTAAAACATCATCAGTATAAATATATAAAACACTATCTAATGTATCGACTTTGTGTATTATACCTTGAACACTTTTTATATAGCCATTAGCAAAATATTGAATTTTGGCTAAAGTATTATCAATCATTTTACTAGCCAATGTATCATTTATATTTTCTATTTGGTCTTCACTAAGTAACGGCTTTTCAATTTTATTTGGGTCTTGAATGTACTGTTCTAATCTTTCGTATTGTTCGGGGATAGTGGCCCCTTTGTAGCCATTTTTTCATTCCTCGACCTTGTGGGATATTAGGGTTTAAATACTCACGGGGTATTTTTCTATAATCTGTTTCATTAGCATATTTTTCAGGGATCATTTGCAACACCTCAATTCAATTATAGAACATACGTTCTGTTTTTGGAAGTAGTTTTTTAGCATAGAAAGGGTTTTTAAATGAAAAAAGATTATGATACTAAATTATGGTATGAAGTTGATGTTAGCAATTTTGATGTAAAAAAAGAATTGCAGAATATTGATTTGTATAAACATGAGTACGTTAAACTAATTAATGATAAATGGATAGACGTACTAGACAAAATATATAGAAGTATAGGAGATTTTGGAGAAAGTCCACAAGATACTTTACAGACATTTTCAGTATATAGAGGTAATACAGCAGGAAATAAGTATATTTATGACATAGGGTTTAATGTTGATTTGGCAAGAGATTTAATAAAAAAGACTAATAGAAAACCATTGAAAGCGCCAAACGGTACTTTTAATGATGGAATACACATTAACTATACAGAAAGGGAAAACCCTTATACTTTAACACCAAATGAACCAATAATTTTAATTCCTGATTTAGTAACATCAACAGAAGCAAGATTTAAAGAAATATACGATATACCAACATCATTATTAGTATTAGATGGCAATAATAGAGTTACTTTGATGAAAAAAGATAACCAACCCTATATACACTGTTATTACGTTTCATTAGATGAACTATTAGAAAATAAAGTGTTTTTGACTGAATTTGATAGTGCTGTTTATTGTCAGATGGCCGATTTGGTTTATATATTAAAACATATAGATGAACCTAACATTAATGAAATAGCAAAGTTGTATTACAATCAAAGTTATTTAGTAAATCACTTTAGCAAATATATATAACAAAAGGGGAATAAAAAACATGATAAATACAAAAACATATGAAGATATTAAAAATGAATTAGTAAAAGCAATACTAACTGATTATGAACAATATAAAAACGCACTTGAAAATTTTCAAAGTAAAATAAAGCAGGGTCATAGTTTATATATAGTTAGCACTAGAAAGCCAATTAGTGAACATGGTTCAGCTAAAAGATCAGTTATGTATGCTAATAAAACACTTACTGAAGATGAAAATTTAGTTAGAATGTTAGGAAATTTAAGTGAAAGATTTAGATATATTAATAACTATAGAAGGGCTTTCAGTTTGGTTAAAGAGCGTAGAAGTAAATTGATTGCAAACGTTAAGGAGTTAGTAAGCTTTAATAAAATAACGAAAGAAAAATTTTCAGAAAAAAATGATGCAACCACAATTTTCAAACCTATAGAAACAAATGCAGTTAATAAGCATTTGGATATATATTTTAGAAGTATTGAAATGGCTAAAAGCCATATTGATAATTATTTAGAAAATAATTATGAGCTTGATTTGAACGAAATAGCAATAAAAGAAGACGGTATTTATAGCATAAATAATGATAGGCTAGAGAAAAATGAAAAAGACTTTTTTGAAGAAACTATGAAGGCTATTAAGTATGATATGGAACAAGTAAAAGTAATTGAAAATCAAAAAGATAGTGAAAATTATCTGAAGTATTGTTTATTGTTTAAATAATGCTAAAGGGCTGAAAATATGGAAAATGAAAACCAGGAGTTTAAACGATCAGAAAAGGCTGAAAACAAGCAAAGCAAGCTGAAAATAATATCTGTAATTGTGAGTATTTTATTATTACTGTGCATTATAGGGGCAATTGTATATTTTGTTTTATCGAATAATGCAAAAGCGCAACTAGATGATTTTGAAGAAGCTGTTCAATCTAAAGACTATAAAGCAGTATCTAAAACATTAACTTCTAAAGATGTTAAAGTTACTCATGCAGAAGCTAAACAATTTGTAGATTACATGGCCAAGAAAGACAACCGTAACAAATTCAAAAAAGAAATGAACAACATTAAAAACAATATTAAAAATAGTGAAAGTAACACGGTTGATTTTGGCTATATAACAGACAAGCAGGAACGAAAGCTGATAGAAATAACTATGAATGGGAACAAGTTTATATTTATTGATAGATTGGCTTTTAAGCCTATATTTCATGATGTATATATAGAAAATAATTCATATTCAAATGCTAAATATGAATTTAATAATGTTGAAGATAAAAAGCAAATTATTACAGCGCCTAAAAATAAAACAACAAATATTGGTAAGTTTTTTGTAGGTAAATATGATATAGAAGCCCAAAAAATTTATGATGATGATAATTCATTGATTAAAGGCAAGGTTAAGGGCAATATTCGATTTGATACAGATAATCTAAATAGTGATAAAAAAATCATTGCACATGCTAGTTTTAAAGAAGCAAATTTTAAAGTAAATTTAATTAACAATGAAAAAGTAGATGACGATATTAAGCTTTATATCAATGATAAGCCGATTGAGTATGAAAAAAATAAAGTGTACGGTGCATATCCAGTAAATAAACCTTTAAAAGTTTATGCTAAAGGTAAAATAAGCGATAAAGCATTTAAAACTAATACAGTAACTATAAAGGACGATCAGGGGGCAGAACCTCAAAATATAAGTTTGAAATTTAATGAAGATACTATTAATGACTATTTAAAGAGTATCAAAGATATTGAACTAGGCGCGAAATCGTTTATGGAAGACTATACTAAAGATTTGAATAAAGCCTATAAAGAAAGTGATTATAAGTTTATAGATAAATATATTGAAAGTAACAGTGATTTATCACAATATATGCGGTCAATGGTTGAAAGCAAGAAGAAAAACCAATACAGACGACCTGAATTTGAAAGCGTTAATTATCAAGATGGAAAAGTTAATGTCATTTTGAAAAAGGAAAATCAGAATAAAGATAGCATAAAATCTAAATATGTACTGAAGTATAATAAATCAGATGAAAGTTATAAAATACAAAGTTATGAAGATATATAAAAAATGCCATCTGTTTAATTACAGATGGTGTTTTTTTATATATAAATATTAAAATTTGTCACTGGATAGAACTTTGAGTTGAAGTGTGACCCAAAAATTGAAAATTGCAGATATTATTACGATTAGTGCTAAATGACAAATTAGCATTAAGATTATCAAAATTAAAGCACCCGATCCCGTCATAAAATAATTACACACGGCGATAACGGCACAACCCAAAACCGTAAATATTGTACAAATAATGAATAAAAAAATGGTTATACGTTTGTTAAAAACTTCTTTGACATTTACATTTTTGTAGATCTTATTTGATGAAATGAAAGCTGTAGGAAATAGAAATATACAGATTTCAAAGAAAATATTTACATCAAATTGAAAATGATGATTGTGAAGGGCAATGTTTCTTAAAGTTAGTAATAACCAAAATACAACGATAGATAAATACGCTTCTTTATTTAATAAATTTTGTGTAACTGCTTGAGAAATTTGTTTGTTATTCATCTTACACACCTCCTTATATATAGTGTAAAGTAATACTGTGATACTAAGATAGGACAACTTCTAATTTTTTTAAAAAATTATAGTGTCATATAATTTGATATTTCAAAGTACATATAGTTTGTTTTAAAAAACAAATTATAAGCTAGTCAAAAACGATCGGTTTTGACAAGGGTATGACATTAGAAAATAATACATTTCAATAAATAAAATAATTTAATAAAAAATACGCTTGAATAATTGCTATATATAAGGGTTAAAGACTTATAGAACTGAATAAATTCTATAAGCCTTTAACTATATTCGTACTTGGTCAAAACATGTGTTAAAATCAAAGTGTCAAAACTAAAGGTAAAAAGGGTTTTTGACCAAGCTGAGAGAAGCCCTCAGACGCCGCGAAAAAATATTTTGAAGCCCATTATACGTAAACGCGCACACAATCGTTCATATTAAAGCTATTTATAAAGGAAGTAGGCGATATTTTGGCTAAAATAGGCTATGCAAGAGTTTCAACGATCAGTCAAAGTTTAGAAACACAAATTAACTTATTAAAAGCTGAAGGTTGTATTAAAATATTTTCTGAAAAAGTGAGTGGCAAGAAAACAAATAGAAGTAAATTAGATGAGTGCTTAAAATATTTAAGGGAAGATGATGTATTAGTTGTGACTAAAATTGATAGATTAGGGCGCACAACTAAACAATTAATAAATTTAGCAAGTTGGCTACAAGAACATAATATAGAATTAAAAATATTAGATGGAAACTTTAATATGAATAGTCCACTAGGAAAAATGATATTTACCGTAATGAGTGGCTTTGCAGAATTGGAAACAGATTTAAATAGAGAAAGAACCCTTGAAGGTTTAAACGAAGCGAAAGCTAGAGGAAGAAAAGGCGGGCGTCCAGGCGTTACTGAAGATGTAAAAAATTATGTTATGTATCTATACAATAATACAGAGTTATCAGGTAATGAAATCGCAAATAAAACGGGAGTAAGTA
Source organism: Staphylococcus sp. GDX8P114P-2 (assembly GCF_017892945.1). Classification (NCBI taxonomy): domain Bacteria; kingdom Bacillati; phylum Bacillota; class Bacilli; order Caryophanales; family Staphylococcaceae; genus Staphylococcus; species Staphylococcus sp. GDX8P114P-2. Next base: position 35,134 of record NZ_JAESMB010000006.1, read on the forward strand.
GATCAACAGTTTATCGAATAAAACGGGATTTTGAAAATAGTAAGGGGGCTAATAGTTAATGAATGAAGACTTAATACTGGCGTTATGCGGGAAATTGAAAGATTTGAGAAAAGAACGAAAATTACAACAGAATGAAGTAGCAAAAAATATAGGTATTAATTATGCAACTTTAAGTAAAATTGAAGGTAAGAAAATTGAAACAGTACCGCTTAGAACTATATGTAAGTTATTAACTTATTATGATATGACTTTATATGATTTTATAGTTCAAAATGAAGATATAACTAATAATGAATATTAATTTGGGGATATTTGCAAATATATTAAAAATGTTTGCAATCGTCAATATAGAAGTTTATACTAAAATTAATCAAAAAAAAGATATGAAAAAAGACCACGTGCAAAGTTAAAGTGCGACCAACACTTTTAACTTCTAGCGCTTGAAACGTTACAACCACTAACGTATACAAACGGTTTTCGGGTCTTCTTCCATACCTTATATTTTAGGTAATTTTTTTGGTTTTTCTTATACCTAAATTATAGGGGCATGAGAGAAGAAAGTAAAGAAAAAGACGCTACTTTTCTACTTTTCCACTTCGCTACTCGACTACTTTAAAAGTATATGGACGTCTAAACAAAGACTGGTAACGCTTACAAGCGTTACCAGTCTTTTTGTTTAGGAGGTGCAGGCAATGCTAAATATTAATAAAATTTATGATTTTATATTACATGGAAGTATAGAAAAGTATAAATTTAAAAATTCTAAAGCTACAGATTTAGAAAAAGCTAATTTTAAGGCTACACAAGCCCAAAATTGGAGATCAGCACGTATTGCTGTCACACCTAACAAAGATACATTAATAGACGGTTTAGGTTTAATTATTGCTTCAGAAGAAGCTTTAGTTCAATATGGTCATAAATTTAGCCATTGGACGCCTAACCCTTATAATTATCTAAGCAAAGAAAAAGCTAATATAGCAGATGTTAATACGTATAAAGTATTAAACAGAACAAAAGACAATGTAAAACAAATCAATACATTTGTTTTAGATGTTGATGAAGATATTGAATACAATGAATTAGTTCAAAGCTTAGCTTCAGCGCATATCAATGAAGGTGCTGAAATGCCTAATTTATATGTAAAGACGCCTAGAGGTTGGCATTTGTATTTTGTATTAGATACACCGTTCTATGCTAAAGGTATAGAAAAGAAAGCTATAAAAGTAGCTGAAAAAGTACATAGTAGCTTAGCACATGCAATTTCTAAATATTTACCAGTCGATAATCAATGTGTATCTACTGGCTATTTCAGATTGCCTACAAAAGATAATGTACAGTTATTTACAAATCAATACTGTTCAAAATCTTATATGGTGCGCTGGAGTAAAGAGTATTCAGAAAAGAACAATTTAAATCAGAACGTACTTTATAAGAGTATAGCCAATGGCCAAGAATTAACGCCTGAATGGGTTGATTATTTGTTAAAAGAAGCAGATGTTACTTCATTTGGATATGGCGTTGGTAGAAATAACGCAATGTTTTCAGTAGCGTTATATTATTATTCTAAAAATATAGATATAAAAGAAGCAGAAAGTAATATCTATGCTTTTAATAATCGCTTAAATAAGCCTTTATCACATAAAGAAGTTGAAAGAGTAATTAAAAGTGCTTATAGCGGTCGTTATAGTGGCGCAATGCGTGAACATGTAGAAAACCTTTTAGAAGCTTTTAGTGATGGCCAAATTGCATATAGCAATAGTGGTGTAAGTATCAATGGCTTTTGGAAACATAAAAAAGAGCGTAAAGATCGTGTTAGAAGCCATTTTGACGAACGTAAAGACGATTTAGAAAGATATTTAAATGAACATACAAACAAGCAGAAAGTGTTTGTTAAAGGCTCAATGAGTGCTATTGCTAAAAAGTTAGGCATGGCTAGATCATCTTTATATGCAATTTTTGAAAAGCATATAAACAAAGGAACTATTATCAAATACACAATTAAAAACGGTAGATATTCAGAAACTTTCATTGCTTTAAAAAGCGTGTATATTGAAAGTTTATTTGAGATGGTTAAAAGTATTAAAAACAAAAAAGAAAGCTATATAACGGCTATAAGATACCTTGTAAGCAGTGAAAGAAATACACATAGTTTAATGGTACAAAATAATGGTTTGATGAAAGAAATAGAAAATACACTCACTTATATAGATCGGCATACTCAGTATATAGAAGGTAATGAAATTCTTTATGAACGGTTTATTAGTTAAATTTTAATTGTCCAATGTGCCATTACATATATAAGGGTGTTTGTGTGTTGCTGTAAATAATATATATAAGTGAGTAGTTAAGTAGTTATGTAGAATAATAGAAAAAGACATAAGTAGTATATT